>DASYZB010000054.1 GCA_035946615.1 Verrucomicrobiia bacterium | reverse complement strand
CCAAAATGAACTGCTCGGTGGCCTCCGGACTGATACGGGGCAGGAGCGCCGAATAAGTGACGCGGGAGCGGATTTCCTCGTTGAGGGTCAAAGCCAGCGACTGGAGCAGCGGGGGTTGGCCCAGGAGCACGAGGTTGTGGGAGCGGGGAAAGTCATCGCACAACAGGCGCAGTTTGCGCAGGCAATCGGAGGGCATGAGGTGGGCGTCATCAATGATGGGCACAAGCATTTTGCCGGCGCGATAGACGCGCAAGGCTTCCTGGATCAGGAGCCGCTCGCAGTGGTGGTCATGGCCCTTCAGTGCGGGGGCGCGGGGGCCAATGGGCTGGAGGCGCTGATGGAGGGTTTCTCCTTGGCATGTTCGCTGTAGCTGATCAGGGCAGCGCCAATCATAATGAAGACAACCCCAGCCCAGCGCACGCCCGAGACCTGCTCATGCAGGAAAAGCATTGCGGCCACGGTGGCAAAGACAAAGCTCAGGGCAGTCAGCGGCCACAAAAAGCTGATGTCGCTCTCGGACATCAGGATGAGCAGGCAGATAAAGAACAGGGCCTCGAAAAAGACGCCGAGAAGAATGTGGGGATTGGTGGCGCCGGCCTTGAGCACGCGGGCAATCGAGGCGGCGTTGACCTGTTGAATGCCACCGAGCTGGTTCATTCCCTTTTTCAAGAGCACCACGCCGGTACTTTCGAAGAGTAACCCGATGAAAAGGATTAAGAGCAATTTGGCCATGTCACAAGTCCTGGTAACGGATGAGTTGAATCCCGAGCCGTTTCACTTCGTCCTGCACGCGCGGGCTGATCAACGCGTCGAACTCGTGGCTAAATTCATCGAGAGAGGGATGGGAGTAAAGCTCCGAATCGCCGGGCGGCAGGCGCGGCAGCAAGCGCATCACATAGCGCTCATCCACTCGCGCGTTCTGCAGCAACCCGAACACGGCTTGGGTATGGCGAAAACCAGCCCGGTGCAGAACTGGCCGGCTACGGGCGGAAAGGCAATGGAAGATGGCTGCGTGGAGGGTGCGATAGGCCAGGTAACCGGAAGCCAGCCGCAAATTGAGCCAGAACGGATCGAAGGTCAGCCGGACCCGCTGGAATCGGAGTTGGGGCGCGTCCTGCATCAAGATACGGAAAATGGCCGGGTGCAGGTGCAGATGCAAATGGCCGTTGACATGATCGAGCGGGAGACCTGTGGCGTGGAATTTCGCGAATTGCGCATGAATCTCGGCGCGCAATTGTGCTCTGAGTCCGGGCGTAAAAAAGTAGCGGAACCCGGCAGCGGTGGGATTGTCCGTAAATTCCTGGCGCAGGTTGACGAGGCCCGGGATTTGGCCCTGAAGCAGGGCTGAATGGCCACAAAGAAAAGTGAGGTGAAGGCCCACACCCAGGCGCGGATTGTCGCGCGCGAGGGCCACTGCCTGGTCAGCGGCCGATTCATTGACCATGAGGCTGGTGGTGGTGAGGATGCCTTGGCGATGGGCGCGAACAATTGCCTGGTTGATCGATTCCGAGCGGCCAAAATCGTCTGCATTGACAATCAGCCGGCGGGCGATGCTCGGGTTCATGGAAGCCCGAGGACTGGCGCAGTCCAAGACGCTTGGCGCGGACTTAAGCGCATAATGCGGTCGGGTTAGGGGACATTTTCGCGCAGTTCCTTCAGCCACACTTCGGCTTCGGAATCGCTGGGGGCGCGCCAGTCGCCTCGGGGGGAGAGCGAGCCGCCGGAGCCGACCTTGGGTCCGTTAGGCAGGGCCGAACGTTTGAACTGGCTGATCTTAAAAAACCGGTACAAAAACACTTCGAGCCACTTCTTTATTTCCGGCAGGTCGTATGCAAAACGCTTGTCCGCCGGCAACAAATCAGGCCAATCCCCGCGCGTTTTGTTGCCCCAGGCATGGAGGGCCAGAAAGGCCACTTTGCTGGGGCGAAAACCGTATCGGGTGACAAAATACAGATTGAAATCCTGCAGTTCGTAGGGACCGACCGTCGCGGAGGTTTTCTGCGCCGGGCGTGTGGAATCGCCATCGGCGTGCGGAACCAGTTCGGGCGAAATCTCCGTTTCGACGATGGCTTGGAGCGTGGAGTTGGTTCCCTGATCGAATTGGCCCGAAGAGATGACCCAGCGAATGAGATACTGGATGAGGGTTTTTGAGACCGAGACATTGACGTTGTAATGGGACATATGGTCACCGACGCCGTAGGTCATCCAGCCGAGGGCCAGCTCGCTCAAATCGCCGGTGCCCAGGACGATAGCCTGGTGGAGGTTGGCCAGCCGGAAAAGGTGCGAGGTGCGTTCGCCGGCCTGGACGTTCTCGAAGGTCACGTCATAGACGGGTTGGCCGCGCGAGAAGGGATGATTGATATCGCGGAACATCTGGGTGCAGGCGGGTTTGATGTCGATTTCACCGGCAGTGACGCCCAGGGCGTTCATGAGGTTGCGGGCATTGGTGAGCGTTTGGGTGCTGGTGGCGAAACCCGGCATGGTGTAGGCCAGGATGTTCTTTCGCGGCAGGCCGCTGCGGTCAACCGCCTTGGCGGCCACAATCAGCGCTTGAGTGGAATCGAGCCCGCCGGAGATGCCGATCACCACCCGTTTGGTTCCGGTGCAGGAAAGGCGCTTGAGCAAGCCATGGACTTGAATGTTATAGGCCTCGTAACAGCGCTGGTCCCGTTCGCGCGGGTCGCTGGGGACATAGGGGAAGCGGGCGATTTTGCGCTGCAAGGCAACGTCTCCCTGGGGCACCTGAAACTGGAATGGGACGCGGCGAATGGCCTCGATCCTGGGGCGGGCATCGCGAATGGAATCGTTGAAGCTGCTCATGCGCATCCGGTCCTGGACCAGCAGTTCGAGGTCAATGTCTGCGGTGATCATTTGCTCGTGATCGGCGAAGCGCTCGGATTCGGCCAGCAGGTCGCTGTTCTCGTAGATCAGCGCGTGGCCGTCCCAGGCCAGGTCGGTTGTTGATTCCCCAGGGCCTGCTGCCGAATACAAATAGGCAGCGATGCATTTGCCCGATTGCGAGGCGCAAAGGCGGTGGCGATATTCCGCCTTGCCGATGGTGATATTGCTGGCCGAGAGATTGGCCAGGACCGTGGCGCCGGCCAGGGCGGCGTAGGTGCTTGGGGGGATTGGCGTCCAGACATCCTCGCAGATTTCGATGTGAAGTTTGAAGCCAGGGACATTCTGCGCATCAAATACAAGGTCGTTCCCAAAGGGCACGCGGTAGCCAAGGAAATCGACCTCGCGCCCCAGGCTGTCGCGTCCAGAGGTGAACTGCCGCTTTTCGTAAAACTCGCGATAATTGGGCAGGTAGGTTTTAGGGGCAATACCCAGCACGCCGCCGCGGTAAATGACCACTGCGCAATTGAAGAGTTTGGCCTCAAATTGCAGCGGGGCGCCGACCAGCAAAACGGGGCTCAGGGTCTTGCTTTCTTTAATGAGCCAGGCCAGGGCGTCGCGGGTCGCTTCGAGCAAGGCGTCCTGGTGGAACAGGTCCTCATTCGAGTAAGCCGAAATGCCCAACTCGGGAAAGAGGGCCACCGCCACATTGGCTTTATCAGCCAGCTTGGCCAGTTCGAGGGTGCGTTGGGCATTAAATGCCGGATCGGCCACCCGCAACGAAGGGATGCACACTGCAGCCCGGATAAAGCCGTGTGAGTAGATGGAGTAAAACCGCTCACGCATGGTTATGAATTACTCGAATCAGGCGCGTGTTCCAATGGCAAAGTACTCAGTATTGGGAGGAGTCCCTCCCTTCGGAAGGGGAGAGGGTCCTTGTGGCTTTCGCAAGCGGTTTTCCACTTCTGATGTGAAGGATGTCCGCATTGAGGACAAAGGATGGCGTGATAGCCGTGGGGTTTCCCGGCGAGCGGCCCAAATCGTAATCAACACCACATTGAAGCCGCTCAATTTCGGCTCGATGCTCACCGAAGAGCGGCGGCGGTTTATCGCGGGCGCCGCGAAGAAGGAGCTGGTTCGAGGGTAACGAGTTCCGAGTTCCAGAGAAACGGGCTTGACTCGGGTAGGCGATGGGCGAATAGTCAGCTTTATGAAGGCCCCATCGTATCCCACTCGCGTTTGGCGCAATGGTTTTACGCTTATCGAACTGCTGGTGGTGATAGCCATCATCGCCATCCTGGCGGCTATGTTGCTGCCGGCGCTGGCCCGGGCCAAAGTCCGCGCCCAAGGCACTGCTTGCGCGAACAATACCAAGCAACTTCTGCTGGCCTGGCACATGTACGCCACAGACAATCGCGATGAGCTTCCGTTCGGCTACTCCGTTGCCCGCCCGAATTCCGCTTTTGTCTGGGTGCAGGGTATCCTGGACGATACGAATCCAAAGTTTAACGACAATTGGAATTATACTAACACGATCATGAAAGGGGTCCTCTGGCCGTATTGCACGTCGGTGGGCATTTTTCATTGCCCGGCGGATACCTCGCGTGGCATCGACCCGCAGGGCAACGCTGTGCCGCGCCGGAGCGTTTCGATGAGCAACTGGGTTGGGGGCAATGGGGACAGCCCGCAGACTCTGTATAAGGGATATTGGGGCTTGAATGCGCCGGGCTCGCACGTCGCGCGCAAGCTTTCTGAGATCGGGTTTCCCGGGCCGTCCATGACCATCGTGCTGCTTGACGAACGCAAAGACAGCATCAATGACGGCTATTATGTGATCGAGATGGACGGCTACCCCAATCCGGGTTCAACCAAGATTGTGGATTACCCTGCCAGCTACCATAACGGGGCCGCCGGTTTTGCCTTTGCGGATGGGCATTCGGAGATTCACAAGTGGCGCGATGGCCGCACCATGCCTCCGCTGGGGCCCGCTCTGCAACTGAACGTAGCCAGCCCCAATAATGTGGATGTGTTCTGGATGCAGGACCGCTGCCCACATTAAACACCGCTTTTACTGGGGAAAACGGCGGTCCGGGCCAGTCAACCCAAGAAACCCCTACCGCGTGTATTACGGGCGCGAAGGCCGGACGGTCATCATCCTGCTGGGCGGCGGAGGCAAACGGCGGCAGGACGCCGACATCGCCGCCGCTTTGGAACGATGGAAACGATACAAACAGACGAGAGCATAAAATGGCACTGACACGAGATTACAAAGAAACCGTCGTGGCGCGGATCAAATGCGACCGCAAATTTGCGCGGGCGCTCTACGCCGAAGCTGTGGGCGCATTCCTTGAAGGCGAAACCGCCGAAGGACTTTCCATGCTTCGCGACCTAGTCCATGCCGAAATTACGTTCAAAGAACTGGCCCGGCAGACCGGACTGGGCGAAAAAACACTGCACCGAATGCTGAATCGAAACGGCAATCCCACAGCGCGCAAGCTGGGGATGATCGTCAAGAGCATCGCGGAAGACTTGGGTATCAAACCGCGCGTGGAAGCAGCCGCCTGCCGATGAGCGAAATTTGAATCGCGCAAGAAAACAGCGCCAAGCGAACAACGAGAACGCGCAACACGCTGCTAAAGCGAGTCGGCGACACCAAGGAACTGTGGAAAAAGGCTTCCATCGCAAAGGGCGAGGAGGCCGTGGAAGCGCGTCCCAAATTTTGCTGATTTGTTGGTCGAGTCCGAAGGCCCCGAAATTTTACTCTGGGCTTTGAAGCTGCTGCGGCGAAAGCGTGTGCGCGGTTTGTAACCGGCATCAGCCAGCGGCGCGAAATGGCGGTCTTTCGATATTAGAGCCTGTACGACGGTGCTGGTATCCAGGCAGACAATCATCCTTTGTGCAGGTCCGCACGTGCCTGACGAATGACTTCCGGTTTCAATTTGGGCTGCGCAGGACCCATGCGGCGATATCGGCTATCACGGTTGCATCCAGGTTTCCTGGCTTCTCGTACTCTGCGGGAGTGCTCTTGCCCTCACCCGCCACAAACAAATGGTTTAATGCAGGGTAAAGCTTAAAGGTCACTGTCGGCTTGGAAGCGAGTCCTGCCTTCCAGCCATCGAAATCAGCCCGGGTGACCTGGTAATCGCGCCCGCCTTGGAGAATCAGGCAGGGCAGGGGCAAGGATTTGGCAATCGCCACCGGGTCATGGGCACGCAGGTCCAGCCAGTAGGAAGCGGGAGCGCCCAGCAAGGTTTCTTGTGATGCTGAATCGGATGCCGAAAGCTTCTTTACCTTGGCGGCAGCCTCCTGGACCGCCGCGAGCCTGGCCTTCTCGGCCGCTGATGGTTCACCCGAAAGGGACACAAGGTAACGGGTCTGCTCGACAATCAAATCTTCCAGGGGGCGCGTGGACCCTGCCAGAATAATCAGGCCGGCGATAGATCGGTCGGCCTGGGCAATTCGCGGCGCAACGGTTCCGCCCAGGCTGTGGCCCAGAACAAAGATGCGGTTCGGATCGAGTCCATGGGTTGATCGCAATTGCCTGACCGCGCTGAGGGCGTCTTCGATGGTTTCCTGTTGCACCGTGAACTTCCCGATGCCCTGCTCGGCGAGCTTTACCGCGTATTCTTTGGTCCGCTTTTCATAGCGCAAAACGGCGATTCCTTTTGCCGCCAGGCCCCAAGCCAGGTCGCGGAAAGGTTTGATGGCGCCGACCGTTTCATCGCGGTCATTGGGACCGGAGCCGTGGATCAGAAGCACCACCGGTAATTTGCCGCCGGCCTGCCGAACCGGAAGGGTGAGCGTGCCCGGCAAGGCCCGTGGGCTTTGGCCCACGGTAAAATTCGTTTCGCGAAAGGAATTCGTGGGCGCGTAGGGAGGGGGAGCGGCAGCAGCGCCGTCTGTCGTGTTGGGCATAAAAAACAGGCCAGCCACCTGTCGATTTGCGTTGAATACGACCTTCACATCCAGCCGTGCGCGCTCGAACTGGCACGTCACCAGCGCCACGTCAAAGCCGCCAACCCGGGTCGCGCGGGTTTGCAATGGCTTTTGGAATGAGCCGACCTGGCTTTGAAGGGCTTGCCAGGTTTCTTTGAGTTTGTCCTCCGGCAGAGCGGCTTTCATCGTAGCGTCTGAGCGGGCAACGGCGCTCTTGAAATCTCCCTTCGAGAGGAGTTGAACGTACTGCAGGCCCGAGGCCGTTACATCATCAACCCCCGGCGCGGCGAGAAGGGGCATTGCCGTGCTAAAGGCCACCAGCAAGGCGGCTAGGGTTACACAGTGAGCCGTGGCATAGACTGCAGGGAGGAAGGGACCCCTTGAGGTTCCCCTCTCCCCCGGCCCTCTCCCCTTCGGAAGGGGAGAGGGAGAAGCATCGGTACATTCAAGATATAGTTCATGTCGGGGACTCCTCAGCATTGATAAGGCTTTCATAATACATTCTTTCTGATTTAGGTTTCGTGTCGTTTTCGTTCTGGCCGGTGCGGCGAGACGCCACTCGAACCCGCCGGCGCGGGCGCCTGCGGGACGTGGGCGGCGCCGGCTGGCACAGCGTGTGGTCCTTTTCGTTTGGTCACCGCCTGCTTGAGGACGTATTCGATTTGCCCATTCACGCTGCGCAACTCATCCGCCGCCCAGGCTTCGAGCTCTGCCCAAAGGCCCGGGTCAATTCGCAATAGAAATGCCTTGCGCTCAGCCATGCCACCCTCAGGCGTAGAGGGTGCCGGTATTGACGACCGGGTGGACTTCGGCTTCGCCGCAAAGCACCACCATCAGATTGCTGACCATCGCGGCCCGGCGTTCGTCGTCGAGTTGGACCACGTTTTTCTCCGCCAGTTCCTTGAGGGCCATATCGACCATGCTGACGGCTCCATGCACAATTTTCTGGCGAGCGGCAATCACCGCTTCGGCCTGCTGGCGGCGCAGCATGGCCTGGGCGATCTCGGGGGCGTAGGCCAGATGCGTCAGGCGCGCTTCATCGACCAGGACACCGGCTTTGTCGAGCCGCGCCTGCAGCTCCCTCTGGAGGGCCTGGGAGACCTCATCCACCCCACTGCGCAGAGTGACTTCATTCTCCTCGCCGTGATCGTAGGCAAAGCCGCTGGCCACATGGCGGATAGCCGACTCGCACTGGATGCGCACATAGGTCTCGTAATCGTCCACGTCGAACATGGCCTGGGCGGTGTCCTGAACGCGCCAGACTATCACGGCTGCGATTTCGATGGGGTTTCCCCGCTTGTCATTGACTTTAAGCTTTTCGCTGTTGAGGTTGCGCGCGCGCAGCGAGATTTTGTTGCGCCAACTCTGTTTCGTGGCGTAGGAGGTTTCTGCAGGTTGTTTCTCCTTGTTAGCAGCCCGAATCAACGCCGCTCTGAACGACCCGCCTTTGCTGCCATTGGAGTAAAACGGATTGCCCCAATGAAACCCGCTCCGGCGCACGGTTCCTTTATACTTCCCAAACAGCACCAGCACCCGGGCCTCGTTTGGCTGCAGCGTAAAGAAACCGGGCATCAGCACAACCGCCAGAATGATCCCAAGCAGGCCCAGGACGAACCAGCGCCAGGCGGGATGCCCGCCAAACCTGTCGCTTATGGCAATGGAATAGATGAATAAAGCCAGACTCCCCAGTTTCAAGATAATGACAATTGGCAGCCAAATCCATCCGTTCTGGACCGTGACCGCCCGTTCGGCATTGGTATTTGCATTTGTAGGGTTCATAGATGGTTCCTTAATTGAACTCGCGTTCATGTTATCGTTATGATATCATATTGCAATCAAAGGTCAAGAAGTATTTCCGATTGATTATCAATGACTTGCCGGTGCGCATTCCCAAGATCACCCGGGTGGAAACCGCGTGTTAAATGATAGGGTAGCCACCCCATTGAAAGTTGCCAGGGGCGAGATTAAAAACATTGAGTCTCCAAAACACCGCGGGCGAGAAAAATGAAAGGATATCTCTATGCGTCAGTACATCGCTTCAATAACTGTAAAATCTGCATTTCCCGTCCGTATTATTGTCGCCCTGGGTGTATCATTGTTCGTTCTTGCCGCTTCAATGCCCAGTGCAGCCCAATTTTACGAACAGACAAACCTGGTCTCTGATGTGGCGGGGTATGCCGCCTTCACCGACACCAATCTTGTCGGGGCTTGGGGCGTAACGCATCTGGCGACCAGTCCCTGGTGGGTCAACAGCACCATGGGGCACGTCTCGTTGCTGTTTAATGGGGCCGGACAGCCATTGCCCGTAGTGGTGGCGGTTCCACCCACCAATGTTTCCACCCCCACGGGTATTGCGTCATACGCGGGCGACGGCTTCCAGGTGGGTAGCAACCTGCCCTCGCGTTTTATTTTTGTGACTCTCAACGGGACTATCTCCGGCTGGAACCCGAACCAGGCCGACCGGACGGTCGCTGTTCTCGCAGTGGATAATTCGGCTACGTCCAGCTACACCGGTGTGGCCATCGCTCAGCAAAATGGACAGGACCTTCTCTATGCCGCGAACTTCGGGCAAGGGACCATTGACGTGTTCGATACGAATTTTAATGCGGTTGTTTTCGCTGCGGGGGCTTTCGCCGATCGCAGGGTGCCGGCGGGGCTGACTGTATTCAACGTGCAACTTCTTGGGAGCGACCTTTACGTGACCTATGCGCCGACAAATGTCTTTTCCACCTTTGGGGGGCTGGGTCAGGGCTGGGTCGATGCGTTTGATGTAAATGGGATGCTCGAGAGGCGGCTGACCTATGGTTTTTGGATGAACGCGCCTTGGGGGGTGGCGTTGGCGCCGGCAAATTTCGGGCCATTCAGCAACGACATCCTGGTTGGGATGTTTGGTAACGGCGCGATCGTTGGTTTCGATGCGAAGCATGGGCATTTCCGCGGCTTTCTGAAAGCGACGGACGGCCTCCCGCTGCGTATCGACAAAGGATTGTGGGGGCTGGGATTCGGCAATGGCGCCAGTGCCGGACCGACCAATACTTTATACTTTGCCACGGATTTCTCCTTTGCCGGGGCGTTCCATGGGCTGTTCGGGGCGCTGACGGTGGCGCCTGGAGGAGACCAGGACAATGATCATGATGATCAAGGCAAGTAAAGCCCGGAGGGACGTGCTCCTGGGAATCCCGATACTTGGGGCAATCTGCCTTCTTTAGCCGCGAAGGAGCGCAAAGAGCGCAGAGAAACTGAACAGCACATTGCTCAGAGAGTTTTTCAAAGTCGGGC
>DASYZB010000053.1 GCA_035946615.1 Verrucomicrobiia bacterium | reverse complement strand
GCCATTGATCAGACCGTGGAGAGCTTCCTCAGTGACGCCCTGCAAATCAGCCCGCACGCAGTCGCCGTTCAACTGAGAGCCGAAGAGCTAGGCTATTTGTGAGCCCGTTCGGGGCCTAAATTAGCGCCAAAATGTGAGTTAAAATTGAAGCTTAACCAGGACTTGGCCTTAAATCCTGGGCTGATCGTCGCTGGCGATTGGATCAAACTGGAGCGGTCGCCGGAAAAACGAGGTGCGCCATGCCCCATAGAGCACCCCGGCAGAGAGCCAAACCAGCCCGGCAATCTTCGCTTTGGCCCCGAGACTCAGCCAAAGATAAAGGCAGATAACAAAACCCAGCACAGGCGCGATGGCGCTGCCCGCCCGCTTCTGGTCGTTGCGCAGAAAATAATGCGTAAACGAAGACGCGTTCACGCCCATGAAGGCAATCAGCGCCCCGAAATTCAACAACTCCGCCCCGAGGGAATACGTCAGGACAAAGGCGCCCAACAAGGTCAGAACCCCCACCAGGATGATATTATTGCTCGGAATCCTTGTCCGCGGGTTAATCGCGGCAAAGAACTTCCGGGGAATGGCATTATCGCGTCCCATGCCGTACAACAGCCTGCCAGCGCCCAGGTGGGCGCCTGAGCCCGAGCCGATGGTGGCCACCAGCAGCGCCAGGTTCACCACCTGGAACAGCCAGGCGCCTCCGGCCTTGCCGGCCACAAAACAAAAGGCCGTGTCTTCGTCTGGAAAGCTCGTGCCTGGCCAGACGAGTTGGGCGGCATAAACCTCGATCGAGGCCAGCACGCCTGTAATCAGGCACACCAGCACCGTTGCCACCAGGATGTTCCGGCGTGGATTGTGCACCTCTTCGGACAATGTTGAAATTCCATCGAACCCGATATAGGTGAGCACGGCCAGCGAGGCCCCGCCCGACATCACTGAAAACGAAAAGGTCTTTGGGTCATAAAATGGCTGGGTCCAACCTGCAAAACCATTCGGTGGCCGCAACCAGAGATAGCGGACCGCCGCGCCCAAAAAGAGAAGAATCACCACACCCAGGCCGGAGGCGATGAGGGCATTGGTGCGCGAACTGGCCTCGATGCCGCGCAGGTTCATCACGGTGAACAGGACGGCAAAGAACGTGGCATACACAGCGAAAGGGATTTCCGGCAGAAAGTTCAGCGCCGCTTTGGCCGACCAGATGACACAGATGATCGGGTTCATCACATAATCGAACATCATGCCCCACCCGACAAAGTAACCCAGGGCGGGATGGATTTCGCGGCTGACGTAGGTATAAGCCGAACCGGCGCTGGGATAGGCATTGGCCATGCGGCCATAGCCGACTGCAGTGAACAACATCGCCACCATGCCGATCAAAACGGTTGTCACGACATGCCCCTGGCCTTTGACTGCCGCAGCGCCAAAGAGCGGCATGGGGGCAGTTGGCTGGATGAGAATGATTCCGTACACGAGCAGCGCGGGAAGCCCCAGCACACGTTTTAATCCAGGAGACCCGGCGCCGGCCATTGGCTGGCTTGCGGGTGCGCTCAGACTGGGCTGCATGGTGCTCGGCCCACTTCACGATGAAACGAATGAATTGTCAATCCTGCCGGAGCAATCCAAAACCTCGCCTAAAGAACTTTTTAAACCGGAACACTCGGAATACACGGAATGGCCATGCGATTTCCGCACCGAGCTACCAGCCCGTTGTGAAGCAGATCGATAATTACCAGCATTGCGTCTGCACCCGCTTTTCGCTACAATCAACTCTAGTGAGCATTTCGACGCACACTGCTTCGCTTGGGAATTCGACCACCAGCAACGACAGAGCCCAAGCATCATCCCGATTCGTTTCAACGCGTTGGTCTGTGGTGCTTAAAGCCGGGGGCGGCAATTCATTCCAGGCACAGGCGGCCCTGGAAAAGCTCTGCCAAGCCTACTGGTACCCTCTTTATGGCTACGTGCGCCGGCGTGGATACTCACCGGAGGATGCCCAGGACCTGACGCAAGGCTTTTTCGCGCGCCTGCTTGAACGCAACTGGGTCGAACGAGCCGACCGCCAAAAGGGAAGGTTCCGCTCGTTTCTCTTGTCGGCTATGAGCCATTTTCTGTCGGATCAATGGGATAAGGCGCGGGCCCAAAAACGCGGTGGCGGCCAAAGTGCTGTTCCGTTGCAATTGGATACGGCAGAGACTCGTTATGGTTATGAGCCTGCCGATAGCTCCACCCCTGAACAAAGCTATGACCGCCGGTGGTCCTTGGCGCTGCTTGAAGAAGTGCTGCGGCAAGTCGCCGCGGAATACAAACTGAAAGGACAGGAGGAGCTTTTTTCCAAGCTGCACCCATGCCTGGTCGGCAACCGGACGGAGCAGCCCTATGCCGACCTGGCGGGCAGGCTTGGTATCAGCGAAGGGGCGGTAAAAACAGCCGTGCATCGCCTGCGCCAGCGCTATCGCCAGTTGCTGCGCAATGAAATCGCCCAAACGGTAGCCAACCCCGCTGAAGTGGACGAAGAGCTAAGACATTTGTTCGCGGTGGTGGGAAACCGATAATTTTTTGCAACCTTTTGTCGCCGTTTCCTAAGTAATGGATGGAAAGACAAAATGGTATGGAAACACAGAAAATTTGCCCGAATTGCCGCAAGCCTCTGCCTGCGGACGTGCCGCTGGGGTTGTGCCCGGAGTGCCTCATCCGCACGGGATTCCCAACCGAAGGCGCCCCTGGTGTAACGAGCGAAGCGGCCAGCGCGCGTTTCGTGCCACCGCCTGTCGAGGAAATCGCGCAACTGTTCCCTCAACTGGAGATCCTCGGCCTCATTGGCCAGGGCGGCATGGGCGCGGTTTATAAGGCGCGCCAGCCGGCCTTGGACCGATTCGTCGCCTTGAAGGTGCTGCCCCCGGCGGTTGCTGGCGACCCTGGATTTGCTGAGCGGTTCAACCGCGAGGCCCGCGCCCTGGCCCGGCTTAATCATCCGAATATTGTGGCGGTGCATGATTTCGGCAAGGCAGGTCTGCTGCATTATTTGCTGATGGAGTTTGTGGATGGCGCCAACTTGCGCGAAGTCGAACAGGCTGGCCGGTTGTCGGCTGACCAGGCTTTGGCAATCGTGCCCCAGATTTGCGAGGCCCTCCAGTTCGCGCACAGCGAGGGCATCGTGCACCGGGACATCAAGCCGGAAAACCTGCTGCTGGATAAAAAGGGCAGGCTAAAGATTACTGACTTCGGCATCGCAAAAATTATCGGTGTTCCCGCCGGCAAGGCCTCGTTGACCGGCGCCAGGGATGTCGTCGGCACACCGCATTACATGGCCCCGGAGCAAATTGAGAAACCCCAAACAGTCGATCACCGCGCCGACATTTACTCCCTGGGTGTCGTGTTTTACGAGATGCTCACCGGCGAATTGCCTCTGGGAAAATTCCAGCCGCCTTCCAAAAAGGTACAAGTGGACGTGCGGCTCGATCAGGTCGTGCTGCATTCGCTGGAAAAGGAGCCGGAGCGCCGTTACCAGCATGCCAGCCAGATCAAAACTGACGTGGAGCACATCAGCGGCACGCCGAACCCGTCTGCGCCCAGCCCTGCAAGCAGTTCGTCTCCACCTTTGCCCCTGCCCAAACCTCCAACAGCCAGGGCCCACGCCGTTGCCTCGAAGGTCACAGCCCCAGCGGTGGCCCTGATGGTGGCCGCCGCGTGGAAGGTGCTGTCTGCAGCCACTGCCTTGTTTTTCCTTGTTGGCGCAAGCGCCTTGCCCTTCACCTACTGGATGAAAATGTTTTTCCCCGGCTTCGATTTTGGCGCCTTTCATCACTGGGGTATCCTGGCAAGCATCGGAATCGGTTTTTTCAAAGTCGTTGGGGCCATATTCATCTTTTTCGGCGCGCTCCAAATGCTGCGGCTGCAAAGCTATGCGTGGGCAATCGCGGCAGGCATCCTGTCGATCATCTCGTGCAGCCTGATTGGGCTTCCCGTTGGGATTTGGGCGCTCATTGTACTCTCGCAGCCGGAAGTGAAGGATGCCTTTGGACTCCATGCCGCCTCCGCATCAGGCGTCCGGACCAGTTCCGGGCCCGCGCCGGCGATTGGAAGATAGCTGCTTTTCTTTTATTCGGATGTGGGGAGCACGCTGGTTCTTCCGTTCCGCTCCATGGTCAACAAATCAACCGGGCAATCGCCTGGCGCAAATCTGCGATGGCAAAGGGTTTGCCCAGCACGGCATCGACCGGCATATCGCCGGCGCTGAGCTTTTCGAGATACGCGCTGACCATCATCAGGGGCAGTGAGGGCGCGATTTGACGGATGCTCAAGGCCAGTTCATTGCCGCGCATCTCCGGCATAAAATAATCCAGAATGACGAGATCAAAACGCTGGGTCAGAAGGAGCTCCAGCGCATCGTGGCCGTTGGCTGCCTCGACCACGAGATGCCGGTCGATTCTCAGCAGCAGTTTGATCGATTCCCGCGCGCCGGGGTCATCCTCGACTAAAAGGACGCGTTTGCGGAAAACTCGTTCGGTCATAAGCCGGCCAATTAAGCAAGGCTTAGCCTCTCTTACGGGCGCCTGTTTCGAGTTGGTCATCCACATTCCCTGGGCCGGCCACCCGTTCTGCAGCCGCAACAATCTCTCTTTTCTGTCGCTCGTTCTTCACGGTCCCGCGCAAGGTCACCCGCCCCCGGTTCGCTGTTACCACAATGGCCAGTTTGGTGAATCCATGAGTTTGATTTACAATCTCTCCCAGGATTGCCTGGGTCATCTCGTGATCAGAACGTGGCGAGCCGGGAGGAGCAGAACCATTTGGTCTTTCGACAGACGCTGCGGTTGTGGCCGGGGTGGCCATGCCGGCTGCGCCAAGGCCATAATACTTGTCCACGGCTGCCGCGAGGTCGGGAAAAGCCAGATCAGACCAAAACTGGCTCCCAAAATGCGGCCCCGCGATGAACGGCGCGGTATCGCTGTCGAGCCGGAGCGTTTCCCCGTCGGTTTGGAGTATCGATGGGGGAAGCAGGTACAGAAGATCAGCCGGGTTCTGGTTGCCTGCGGGACAGACGACAATATAAACCAAGCGGCTGACTGGCAGGTCCACCATAATGTCTTTGATCGTGCCAAGCCGCTCGCTTCCTCGTCCCATGATATTGGCGCCCAGCAAACTCTTTGCCGACATCAGGCGCGCGGGCGCGGTGGGCGGTTGCTGATCAAAATGAGCGAATGCCGGCGACAGCACCTCGGCAGGCCAGGCAACTTGAGAACTGGCCGGCAGGCTTGGAGCGCTCTGGCAGGCCTTTCGATCTACTCGAAGAAGGATTTTCCCTGTGGAAACATAGGAATACAGCGGGGAAGGGAGGAGGATGTGGGTCTTTGAGCCGGGCGCCACCAGCGTGGCTACCGCCTGGCCATTGGCCAGGTCGAGAACCACATCTTCGATTCTGCCGATGTTCTTTTCCTTGCGGTCGAGAACTTTCTGGCCGAGCAAGAGCGTCGTTTGCTTGAGCAGACCCAGGCGCGCGCCTTCGGAGGAACACGTCGTATCCTCTGGGCTCGAGGCCGCTGAAGCCAGCGTGACCGCGCCAAAGAGCATCAAACCGAGAAACTGGAGCCTGTTGAACATTAGGTATGTGAGTTTCATGAATGAATTAAAATGGGACAGAATGTCCTGTGCATGTGTGCAAGCAGCACGCGCTCTCACCCGGGTGGCCCGTGCGGAGGACCGCAGATTTTGGCATATTCACTACAGGTTTATTAAACCTGGAATCGACAAAGCGGCAGTCATGCCAACCTCTTAATATCGCATTTGCTTGTGTGCCCTTGGGTGATACTGCGCCCGGGGACGAGCGCACCCCCCTTTTCCTCTGTTTTGAGAAAAAAGTTTCCAAAACCATTGACACCATCCCCAGCTTCACCTATTTTGGCGGTGCAATCGGGCCGTAAAAAGTCGAAAGTCATTAGCCCCTGAGCTTTTTTAGGAAAGACAAGCAGGGGTAATGGGTTTTTGTCGTTTATAGGTTTATCAGGATCGATACAATTTGGCCCGCCCCGTCCGGTACGGAGCGGCAGATGCCCATGTAGCTCAGCTGGTAGAGCGCGTCCTTGGTAAGGACGAGGTCATCAGTTCAATCCTGATCATGGGCTCCAGAATTACAATTACAGAAAACAGACAATACAACAGCAGGAGAGCAAATGGCTAAAGAGCAATTTCAACGAACCAAGCCGCACGTCAATGTCGGGACCATCGGGCACATTGACCATGGCAAGTCCACGCTAACGGCCGCCATCGTTCACACTCAGTCGCGCAAGGGCCTGGCAACACCGATCTCCTACGCGGATATCACCAAAGGCGGCACCGTGCGGGATGAAACCAAGACGGTCACTATCGCCGTTTCCCACGTAGAATATCAAAGCGATAAGCGCCACTATGCCCATATCGATTGCCCCGGCCACGCGGACTTCATCAAAAACATGATTACCGGCGCCGCCCAGATGGACGGTGCCATCCTGGTGGTCGATGCCTCCGAGGGCCCCATGCCCCAGACCAAGGAGCACGTGTTGCTGGCCCGCCAGGTCGGTGTCCCCGCCATAGTCGTATTCCTCAATAAAGTGGACCTGGTGGACGACTCGGAGCTGTTGGACCTAGTTGAGATGGAAGTGCGCGACCTGCTCAATAAATATGAATTCCCGGGCGACAAAACCCCGGTCATCCGCGGCAGTTCCAAGAAGGCCCTGGCCGGAGAACCGGAGGGCGAGAAGGCCATCCAGCAATTGATGGAAGCCATCGATGCGCATATCCCGCTGCCGACGCGCGAAGTCGATAAACCGTTTTTGATGTGCATTGAAGACGTGTTCAACATTGAAGGCCGCGGGACGGTTGTCACGGGCCGTGTCGAACGCGGCCAGCTCAAGCGGATGGATAACGTCGAGATCGTAGGGTTGCGTGACACGCGCCAGACGGTCGCCACCGACATCGAGATGTTCCGCAAGCTGCTGGATTCCGCCAACGCCGGCGACAACGTGGGCGTGCTGCTGCGCGGGACCAAGAAGGATGAAGTCGAGCGCGGCATGGTGTTGGCCAAGCCCGGCTCCATTACACCTCACACCCACTTCAAAGCGGAAGTCTATGTCCTCTCCAAGGAAGAAGGCGGACGGCACACGCCGTTTTTTACGAACTACCGTCCCCAATTCTACTTCCGGACCACGGACGTGACCGGGACGGTAACCCTGCCGCAAGGCGTCGAGATGGTGATGCCCGGTGACAATGTCTCGGTTGAGGTCAATGTGATAGCGCCTGTGGCCATGGAAAGAGGCCAGCGCTTCGCCATCCGCGAGGGTGGTCGGACCATCGGCGCCGGGCGGGTGACCGAAGTCATCGCCTGATGCGCTTGGGTAGGGCGGTAGCTCAATTGGTAGAGTAGCGGTCTCCAAAACCGTCGGTTGGGGGTTCGAGTCCCTCCCGCCCTGCCAACCGAGTGGGACACAGTCCTGCCTCTGCCGAGCTGCCGGAGAGGTGGCAGAGTGGTCTATTGCGGCGGTCTTGAAAACCGCTTCGGCTTTACCGCCGACGGGGGTTCGAATCCCTCCCTCTCCGCCAGGATTTGTGAATGAATGAAACTGACTTTTGAGTGTCGGATGATGGATTTAATGATGGACCGCGAATGGCGGGGAACAACCCCGCACCCGGCGGGCTAATATGGCAACAACATGCAGAATAGTACAATCTGGATCATCGTTTGGGCAGTCCTCATTGCCGGCACTTTCGGCTGGCTTTGGTGGGCGGGCCATCTCAAGCGCCTTGCCGATTACGTGCAGCAAACACGCGAGGAGCTGCGCAAATGCTCCTGGCCTAGTTGGACGGAATTGAAGGGCTCGACCGTCGTGATATTCATTTCCATAGCTATCCTGGGCGGGTTCACCATGTTGGTGGATTTCGTGTTCTCGATGGTCATCCGCTGGATAACCTGAACTCCTGTTGCTCATTCAATCCATGCGAAGCCAGTGGTTTGTCATCCATACTCTTTCCGGCCAGGAGCAGAAGGTCAAAGAGAGTATCGAAAAGCGCATTAAACCCGAGGAAATGGGTGATTTCATTAAAGAAGTCCTCGTTCCCATGGAAAAGGTCGTCGAGGTGCGCAACCAAAAAAAGACCGTCTCGACGCGCAAGCTTTGGCCTGGGTATGTGTTTGTCGATATGGTGCTGCTGGATGAGAACAACCGGATTATTGAAAAGCCCTGGTACTTCATTAAAGAAACCCAGGGTGTCATCGGGTTCGTAGGCGGCGAACCCCCCACGCCGACCCCAGCCGAAGAGGTCGAGTCCATCAAGAGCCAGATTTCTGCCTCTGAAGAGCACGAGAAACCAAAGATCAGCTTCGATGTGGGCGAGACCGTCAAGATTAACAACGGCCCATTCCTCAACTTTAGCGGGGTCATCGAGGAAGTCGAACCCGAACGGGGCAAACTGAAAGTGACCGTCAACATTTTTGGCCGCAACACCCCTGTCGAACTCGAGTACTGGCAAGTGGAGAAGGGCTAAGAGACAAACGAGCGTTGGAGCGATATGACTCCGACGGTCGATGAGAGATTTATGGCAAAAAAGATTACTGGTAGTATCAAACTGCAAATTCCTGCAGGACAAGCCAATCCGGCGCCCCCGGTCGGGCCGGCCCTCGGCCAGCAGGGCGTCAATATCATGGCCTTTTGCAAGGAGTTCAACGCCAAGACGAAAGACCAGCCCGGCATGGTCATTCCCGTGGTCATCACGGTTTATCAGGATAAGTCTTTTACTTTTATCACCAAATCGCCTCCGGCCTCCGTGCTGCTCAAGAAAGCCGCGGGCATCACCGCCGGCTCCAAGGAGCCGAACAAGGAAAAGGTTGGCAAAGTGACTCGCAAGCAGGTGCTCGATATAGTGAAGCTCAAAATGAAGGATTTAAATGCTACTTCCGAGGAGGCGGGCTTCCGCGTGGTCTCCGGCACCGCTCGCAGCATGGGGATCGAAGTAGTCGGTTAAATTGAAATTTGCCAATCCTCGCAGCGGCGTTGCCGGCGTGGAGGGCGGTTAATAAACAACAAGTACGCGGGAGAGTCTGACAGTTCAGGCTCATTTGCACCGCAAATCAAAACATGCCAAGTAAACGATATCGAAAAGCAAGCGAGTTGGTGGAAGGCAAAAAGGCCTACCCGCTCAAATCAGCCGTCGAGGTCCTGAGCAAGTTTCCGAAAGCAAAGTTCAACGAAACGATTGACCTGGCCTTTCGGCTTGGTGTGGACCCGAAACAGTCGGACCAGATGGTGCGCGGCACCGTGCCGCTCCCCCATGGCAGCGGCAAAACGGTGCGTGTGCTTGTTTTTGCCAAAAGCGGTCCCGGAGCCGAGGCTGCCAAAGCGGCCGGAGCCGAGTACGTGGGCTTCGACGATATGATTAAGAAGTGCCAGGAGGGCTGGGCGGATTTCGATGTCGCCGTTGCCACTCCCGAGGCCATGGGCGAAGTGCGCAAGCTCGGCAAGGTCCTCGGCCCGCGCGGGCTGATGCCCAACCCAAAAACCGGCACCGTGACCGATGATACGGGCCGCGCGGTCAAAGAGGTCAAAGCCGGGCGCGTCGAGTTCAAGATCGACAAGGCCGGAAACATCCATGTGCCGGTTGGCAAGGCCTCTTTTACCCCAACCCAGATCGAAGAAAATGCTCGCGCCGTCATTGACGCGGTCGTTAAGGCCCGCCCAAACAGCGTGAAAGGCATTTACGTGCAGACCTGCACCCTTTCGGCTACCATGAGTCCGGCCGTCCGGCTTGATCTCAAAGAATTTTCCGCTTAACCATTTTTAAGGAATTACCAACATGCGTCCGGAGAAACAAAACCTGACCAAGGAGTACATAAGTCGCCTCAACGCGTCGCCGTTCTTCATCGTGGTGAATTACAAGGGGCTTAATGTGGGGCACTTCAACGAGTTGCGCAAACGCCTCACCAAAGCCGGCGCTGAAATCCACATCGTCAAGAATTCCATCTTCCGCCTGGCAGCCAAGGAAGCCGGTGTGGGCGAACTGAACGGGGCCTTGACCGGCCAACTGGCGGTGGTCACTGGCCAGCGCGATATCTCCACCGCAGCCAAGGTCGTCAAAACATTCGGGTCCGAGTTCGACCGGTTGAAGGTCCATTTCGGGTATTTGAACAACGAACGGCTCGAACAGCAGGCCATCCTGACCTTGGCGGATTTGCCCTCGATGGAAGTGCTGCGCGCCCAATTCCTGGGCGTTCTGAATGCCCCGGCTTCGAAGCTGGTGCGGTTGCTGAACACCCCGGCCAGCCAGATGGCTCGGATTCTCAAGGCGCGCCAGGATAAGCTCGGCGAAACGCCGGCCCCGGCTGCCGCTTGAGGGGCGAGTAGTAAAGAATGAATTTCACCCCTGGAAAAGCCGATCTGGGGTGGGAACTGGACAACAACAACAACGTAAATCGTCGGTTTGCCGGCTGCAAACTCAAACCGCTCGTGGCCACGGGCGACGACGAGACGCAATGAAAGGTTAAAATGGCTCTAGACAAAACAAGAATCGTAGATGAACTCAGTAATGCCACCGTGATTGAAATCGCGGATTTGGTGAAGGAACTCGAAGGCAAGTGGGGTGTGAGTGCCGCCGCGCCAGTGGCAGTAGCCGCCGGCCCGGGGGGAGGCGCTGCAGCCGCTCCTGCCGCTGAGGCTAAGACTACCTTTGATGTCATCCTCGCCTCGGTCCCGGCGGACAAGAAAATCGCCGTAATTAAGGCCGTTCGTGAGGTCAAGGCCGGACTGGGCCTGGCCGAAGCCAAGGCCCTGGTTGAAGGGGCGCCAAAACCCGTGCTGGAAGGGGCGCCCAAGACTGAGGCGGACACGGCCAAAAAGAAACTTGAAGATGCAGGCGCTAAGGTCGAAGTAAAATAAGAGGCACACTCTCCGAGGGCGGCTCAGCCGGTTGTTGCAGCCGCCCCGGGTTGGCTTTCAGCAGAAAAACAAAAATTCTCAATTAGAAAACAGAAAATCAACGCGACCACGATGAGTGGTCGAGCCTACGGCAAGCCCGCTCTTGAACGCGGGGGGCTTGCCTTCTGTCGTTTAGCAGTAACTTAACGGTCTGGCACGTTTTGCCAACAAAGAAATAAAGGTCCAAATGCCATCGCGAACCAGTGAACGAATCAATTTCGGTAAAATCAAAGAGATTATCGCCCCACCGAACCTGATTGAGTTGCAAACCAATTCGTATAAGGAGTTTCTGCAGGCGGACCAGCCGCCCTCCAAACGGAAGAACCTGGGGCTTCAGGCGGTCTTTTCCGAGGTCTTCCCCATCGAGAGCTACGACGGCAAATGCGTCCTGGACTTTCATTCCTATGAAATCGGCGAGCCCAAAGTCGATTGGCTCGAGTGCCTCCGCGAGGGCTTGACTTTCGGGGCGCCTCTTTATGTGACTTTCCTCCTCAAAGAGGAGAAAGGCACCAAGGAGGAGAAGGTTTTCATGGGCGAACTGCCCTTGATGACCCCCCAAGGCACCTTCGTCATCAACGGGGCCGAACGCGTCATCGTCAGCCAATTGCACCGCTCTCCTGGTTTGGCGTTCGAGGCCACTATCCATCCCAACGGCAAAACACTGCATTCTTTCCGGATCATCCCGGACCGGGGCTCCTGGTACGAAGCGCAGTTCGACACCAGCGATCTGCTATACGTTTATTTGGACCGCAAGAAGCGCCGGCGCAAGTTCCTCACCACTACTTTCTTCCGCGCGCTGGCTTTCCTCGATAGCGAAAGCAAAGGAAAGGAAACTTCGCTCAGGGGAACCGATGAGGAAATCCTGAAACTCTTCTATGATGTCGAGGACCTGAACCTCAAAGAAGCCGAGAAGCGGGACGATCTGGCCAATAAAGTCCTTATCCAAGATGTGACGGACGAGGAAAAGAGCCTCGTTGTGGCCCGTGCGTTCGAGCCGCTTTCCAAGGCTGTCGTCAAGCAAATCGCCGAACTCGGTATCCATAAAATCAAAGTCGTCGATACGACTGCCGATGAGGGGATCGTTATCAAGTGCATGAAGAAAGACCCCGCAAAAAACGAGGAGGAAGCCCTCAAGGACATCTATCGGCGCTTGCGCCCAGGCGACCCCCCGACGGCCGCCAATGCCCGCGCTTTGATCAAACGCCTGTTCTTCGACCCCAAACGCTACGATCTGGGCCGCGTTGGCCGCTACAAAATCAATCAGAAACTGGGCATTAAAGGCGGCGACTCGCGCATTCTGACCAAGGCCGACCTGGTGGCCGCCACCAAGTATTTGCTCCGTTTGAAAAAGGGCGAAGGCTCGCTGGATGACATCGATCACCTGGGCAGCCGCCGGGTGCGAACGGTTGGCGAATTGCTCGCCAATCAATGCCGTGTGGGCTTGGCCAGGACCGAGCGCCTTGTCAAAGAGCGCATGACCCTCTTCGATCAGGGAGTGGAAGCCATGTCGCCCCAGAAGCTGATCAATCCCAAGGCCCTTTCGGCAGTCATCCGGGATTTCTTTGGCCGCAGCCAGCTCTCGCAATTCATGGACCAGATCAATCCCCTGGCCGAATTAACCCACAAACGCCGGCTCTCGGCGCTTGGGCCCGGCGGCCTTTCTCGCGACCGCGCCGGATTCGAGGTGCGTGACGTGCACCCCTCGCATTATGGCCGCATTTGCCCGGTCGAAACCCCCGAAGGCCCCAACATTGGCCTCATCGCCTCTCTGGCGACTTTTGCCCGAATCAATGATTTTGGCTTTCTCGAGACTCCTTATCGCAAAGTCGATTCCGGCAAGGTCTCCACTCACCTGGATTACCTCACCGCCGATCGGGAGGAGGCCTTCGTGATTGCCCAGGCCAATTCGCCTGTGAGCGATAAAGGCGCCTTTTCAACCGATCGCGTCGTCTGCCGTGGCCGGGGTGACTTTATCGACGTCGAGCCGGCGCGCGTCGATTACATGGACGTGTCTCCCAAACAATTGGTTTCGGTGGCGGCCAGCTTAATCCCATTTCTCGAGCATGATGACGCCAACCGCGCTCTGATGGGTTCTAACATGCAACGACAGGCTGTGCCCCTGTTGGTAACTGAAGCACCCCTGGTGGCAACCGGTCTGGAGGAGCGCGTCGCGCGCGATTCGCGGGCTGTCATTGTTGCCGAGGAAGCCGGCAAAGTCGCTTCCGTGAACGGCAGCCAGATTATCATCACCGAGGATGGCAAGCTCCCGGAAGGCAAAAAGAAGCTCAAATCCGATCCGGAGAAGGGCCTTTACGTCTATCCGGTCCGCAAGTTCATGCGCTCCAATGCCGCCACTTGCATTAACCAGAAAATCCTGGTCAAGAAAGGTGAGAGCGTCAAAAAGGGCCAGGTCATCGCCGATGGCCCTTGCACCCAGGGTGGTGAATTGGCCCTGGGCCGCAACATCCTCGTCGCCTTCATGCCTTGGAACGGCTATAACTTCGAGGACGCTATCCTGATCAGTGAGCGCATCGTTAAGGACGACGTCTTTACGTCGATTCACATTGACGAATTCGAGGTCGGCGCCCGCGATACCAAACTGGGCCCCGAGGAAATCACACGAGATATTCCCAACCTGGGCGATGAGGCCCTGAAAAACCTCGGTCCGGATGGCGTCATCCGCGTCGGCGCCGAAGTCAAACCGGGCGACATCCTGGTGGGCAAGATCACCCCGAAGAGCGAGACGGAGTTGGCGCCCGAGGAGCGGCTGTTGCGCGCTATCTTTGGCGAAAAGGCGGCCGACGTGAAGGACACGTCGCTCAAAGTTCCCTCCGGCACCTACGGCATCGTTATGGATGTGAAGGTCTCGGCCAAAAAGGAGTCCGACCGGGACTTGCGCGCCAATGCCTCCGAAGAGAAGCGCCACGCCAAAGAGGTCGAGGAGGAATATAAGAAAAAGATGGACGAGTTGCGAGAGCAGCTCACCGAGGCCCTGAGCAACATCCTGCTGGGAGAAAAGATTCCGCTGGATGTGGTCAACAGCGAGACCGGCGAGATCATCATCCCGGCTAACCGCAAGATTACAAAGACATTATTGCGCAAGCTGGCCATGGTCTATGACCGCATCGAGATCGATCCGTCTCCCATCCGCAACAAGATCAACGAGATCATCGGCAGTTTCAAAAAGAAGTTCGATGACCTCCAGATGCAGTATGACGAAGAACTCGAACGCGCCGAGTCCGGCGAAGGGGTCGATAGCGGCGTTATCAAATCCGTTAAGGTCTATATCGCATCCAAACGCAAACTGTCGGTTGGAGACAAAATGGCCGGGCGCCACGGTAACAAAGGTGTGGTGGCCAAGATTGTAGCCGAGGAAGACATGCCGTTTCTTGCAGACGGGACCCCGGTCGATATCGTGCTTAATCCGCTGGGCGTGCCTTCGCGCATGAACGTCGGGCAGGTGCTCGAAACCCACCTGGGTTGGGCCGCCCGGCTTCTGGGACTGCGCTTTGCCACGCCTGTCTTCGACGGCATCAAGGAAAAGGAAATCCGCAATTACCTCAAGGAAGCCAGCCTGCCCGAACACGGCAAGACCCGGCTTTTCGACGGGCGGACCGGAGAGTCCTTCGACCAGGAGATCGTGGTCGGCTACATTTACATGATGAAGCTGGGCCATCTGGTGGCTGACAAAATCCACGCGCGGGCCGTGGGCCCTTATTCGCTGGTGACCCAGCAGCCCCTGGGCGGCAAAGCCCAGTATGGCGGCCAGCGCTTCGGCGAAATGGAGGTTTGGGCCATGGAGGCCTACGGCGCAGCCTACACCCTTCAGGAATTGCTCACGGTTAAGTCCGATGATGTCCAGGGCCGCACTCGCATTTACGAAAGCATCGTCAAAGGCGACAACAGCCTCGAAGCGGGCATTCCCGAATCCTTCAACGTGCTGGTCAAGGAAATGCAGTCCTTGGGTCTGGACGTCAAAGTCGGCTACACCAATCCGGTGGACCAGCCACCGGAACCGGCCACAGTCCTTACGGCAGTCTAAAACTTTTATTTCACTCTTATGATTAGCACTAAAGAAAGCGCCCGGGAATTACTCGGGCTGGACAAGGTCAACCAAGTGGAGTACGTCGCGATCGCTGTCGCGTCGCCCGATGCCATCCGGTCCTGGTCCAAAGGGGAGGTCAAGAACCCCGAAACCATCAATTACCGCACCTTTAAGCCTGAAAAAGGCGGTTTGTTTTGCGAACGCATTTTCGGCCCGGTGAAGGACTGGGAATGCTCGTGCGGGAAGTACAAGCGCATCAAGCATCGTGGGGTAGTCTGTGATCGCTGTGGCGTTGAGGTCACCCTGGCCCGCGTCCGCCGCGAGCGCATGGGCCATATCGAGCTGGCGGTTCCGGTTTGCCATATCTGGTTCTTCAAGTGCATGCCATCCCGCATCGGCTTGGTCCTCGATGTGACCGCTCGCAATCTCGAACGCGTCATTTATTACGAGGATTACATGGTCGTGGACGCCGGTTCGACCCCGCTCAAGCAACACCAGTTGCTCAGCGAACATGAATACCGGGAGGCCCGGGAGACCTATGGTCCGGAGGGCTTTGTGGCTAAGATGGGCGCCGAAGCCGTCCGCGATGCCTTATCCAGGGTGGACTTGGGCAAGCAGATCGAGCACTTGCAGCAGGCGATGACCGAAACCAAGAGCAAGCAGATTCGCAAGAAATTGGCCAAACGCATCAAGCTCCTGCAGGGCCTCCAATCCTCCAAGAGCCGGCCGGAATGGATGATCCTGACCGTTCTGCCCGTCATCCCGCCCGACTTGCGCCCGCTCGTTCCGCTCGAAGGCGGCCGGTTCGCCACTTCAGACCTCAATGACCTGTATCGCCGGGTCATTAACCGCAACAACCGGTTGAAAAACCTTCTCCAGCTCAAGACTCCCGAGGTCATCATCCGCAATGAAAAGCGGATGTTGCAGGAAGCCGTGGATGCCTTGTTTGATAACGGCAGGCATGGCCGTGCCGTCACCGGCGCCGGCAATCGCGCTCTCAAATCGCTCAGCGATATGCTCAAGGGCAAGAGCGGCCGGTTCCGCCAAAATCTCCTGGGCAAGCGTGTCGATTACTCTGGCCGCTCCGTCATCGTCATTGGTCCGGAACTCAAGCTCCACCAGTGTGGGTTGCCCAAGAAAATGGCCTTGGTGCTCTTCGAGCCGTTCATCATCCGGCGTTTGAAGGAACTGGGTTACGTTCACACCGTCCGGTCTGCCAAGAAAATGATCGAACGGCAGACGACCGAGGTGTGGGACATCCTCGAAGAGGTCACCAGGGGGCACCCGGTGCTGCTCAATCGCGCCCCAACACTCCACCGGCTTTCGGTGCAGGCATTCGAACCCCAGCTTATCGAGGGCGAAGCCATTCGTATTCATCCGCTGGTTTGCACGGCTTACAATGCCGACTTTGATGGTGACCAGATGGCTGTGCACGTCCCGCTCTCGGTCGAAGCGCAGTTGGAGGCGCGACTGCTGATGATGGCCCCCAATAACATCTTCAGCCCATCGAGCGGCAAGCCCATTATCACGCCCACCCAGGACATCACCCTGGGCTGCTACTATCTCACCGCCGATCCGCGCACGCCCCCTGCAACCAATCCCAACCTGTTGCGGCTGTTTGGCTCCAAAACCGAGGCCATCTTCGCCTATAGCGACGGCGCTACCACCACCCATGAACGCGTCCGCCTTGCCAATCCTGATTTTGGCAAGAAGACCGAGTATGGCGATGCCACCAAGAAGGTCATCGAGACCACCGTTGGCCGCATTTTGTTCAGCGAAATCTGGCCGCCCGAGATGGGTTTCCCAAACAAACCGGTCAAGAAGAGCGAATTGGGCGATTTGATCTGGAAATGCTACAAGATTTGCGGCCACGAAAAGACCGTCATTATGCTCGATAAGCTCAAGGAACTCGGCTTCCGCGAAGCCACGCGGGCGGGTGTTTCCATCGGGATTGATGACATGATCATTCCCAAAGAGAAGGAGCAAGAAATCGAGGCCGCGCAAAAGCAAATCCGCGAGGTCGAGAAACAATATCGCAAAGGTGTCATCACCCCGGGTGAGCGGTATAACAAAATCATCGATATCTGGACCCACTGCACGGACCAGATTGCCAACGTCATGCTGCGCACCCTCGAAACCAACCAGGGCAAACGCGAATATAATCCCGTCTCGCTCATGGTTGATTCCGGCGCGCGTGGCAATCGACAGCAGGTGCGCCAACTCGCCGGCGTGCGCGGTCTGATGGCCAAACCTTCCGGAGATATCATCGAGAAACCCATTCTCTCGAACTTTCGCGAGGGCCTCACCGTCCTGGAGTATTTCATCTCGACCCACGGCGCACGAAAAGGTCTCGCCGATACGGCCCTCAAAACCGCCGACTCGGGTTACATGACCCGCAAACTCGTCGATGTCGCCCAGGACGTGATTATCCGCGAAGACGATTGCGGCACAACCAACGGCATCTGGGTCCAAGCCATCTTTGAAGGCGAGGACGAAGTGGTCCGGCTGAGTGAACGGCTGATTGGCCGGCATTCTTGCGATGACGTTTTCAATCCACAGAACCCGAAGGAATTGCTGGTACGTGCCAACGACGAGATCGATGAAATCAAGGCGCGCCAGATCGAAACTTCCGGTGTCGAGCGGGTGAAAATACGCTCGGTGCTCACTTGCGAGAGCAAACACGGCGTCTGCGTCAATTGTTATGGCCGAAATCTGGCCACGGGCGCTCGGGTGAAACTTGGGGAGGCGACGGGGATTATCGCCGCCCAATCAATCGGTGAGCCTGGAACCCAGCTCACCATGCGCACCTTCCACATCGGTGGAACGGCATCGCAGGTGTTCAAACAGCCCCAGATCAAGGCCAAGTACGACGGCACCGTCCGTTATAATGAACTGCGCCTGGTCGAGTTGGAGGACGGCAATAACATAGTGCTCAACAAAAACGGCTCCGTCTCTATTCTGGCTGACGATGGCCGGGAGTTGGAACAGCACAACGTTGTCATCGGCTCGGTTATCGCGGTGAAGGATGGGAGCAAGGTTAAGAAGGGTGAAACCTTTGTCCAGTGGGACCCATACAACGTCCCCATCCTCTCCGAAAAAGCTGGCCGGGTGAAGTTCGCCGACATCATCGAAGGGGTTACGATGAAACAGGAACTTGATGAGCAGACCCAGCAGGAAGCCATGGTCGTCATCGAGCACAAGGAAGACCTGCATCCCCAGATTATAATCCTGGATAACCAGGATGAGCCGCTGGCCAACTACCCCATTCCTTCCGGAGCCCATATTGTGGTCGCCGAGGGGGATCGGATTGTGGCCGGCACCCTCATGGCCAAGACCCCGCGCAAGACTTCCAAGACCAAGGACATCACCGGCGGTCTGCCCCGTGTGGCCGAGTTGTTCGAGGCGCGCCGGCCCAAGGACGCCGCTGAAATCTCGAAGATCGACGGTATCGTCGATTTCGGACCAAGCGTACGGGGCAAGCGCTGCATCCTGATCAAGGACCAGCAAACCCAGGTCGAAGAGGAGCATCTCATCCCCATCGGCAAGCACGTCATCGTGTTCAAGGGCGACTATGTCAAAAAAGGACAGCAGTTGACCGAAGGCCCGATTGACCCGCATGAAATCCTCGATATTTGCGGCCCGCAGGAGTTGCAGGAACACCTCGTCAACGAGGTGCAGGAGGTCTATCGCCTGCAGGGTGTGACCATCAATGACAAACACATTGAAATTATCGTCCGGCAAATGCTCCGAAAGGTTCGCATCACTGAGCCCGGGGACACCACCTTCCTCTGGGGCGAACAGGTCGATAAGCTCGAGTTCGAAGAAGAGAACCAGAGGGTGGAGAAAATGGGCGGCAAGCCTGCCGAGGCGCAGCCGGTGCTGCTTGGCATTACCAAGGCCTCGCTTGAAACCGAGAGCTTCCTGAGTGCCGCATCCTTCCAGGATACCACGCGCGTTCTAACCGAGGCCGCAACTCGCGCCCGAGTCGATTACCTGCGCGGGTTCAAAGAAAACGTCATCATGGGCCACATCATCCCGGCGGGAACAGGATTCGATTATCACCGCAAGGTACGCCTCAAACCCCTCGTCGAGATACAGGAAGAACCCGAGCCGGAGGAAGCCCTCGCGCCACCTGCTTTAGCCGCTGCGGAGAATCCACTTGTCGGGTAAGGCAATAATGACGCGCACGCCAAGGCAGCGGGACTGCTCTGGCGTGCGCTCGCCTGTTGGCTTGGCGGGAGGCGCGCTAGCGTCTTGGGCTGCGGCAGTCCTCCGTCGCTTTAAGGGTCTTGGAAAGCCCTTTAGAATTGCAGGAGCCGACGTGAGGAGGCTCTGATTTCGCCTGAATCACACCTCAGCAAGAATCGGGTGGGGGCTTTTGGCCTCTAAGCCGTATTCTTCTGTAATGAACTCAATGGCAAATAGCCCCACTGTCCCCCTCAGCCAGGCCGCCTTGGATTACGCTCGCATCGAACGCGCCATCCTCTTCCTGCAAGAGCGCTACCTCCAACAACCGGCCCTGGCCACCGTGGCTCGCGCCGTTCACATGAGTGAATATCATTTCCAGCGAGTCTTCAGTCGCTGGGCCGGCATCAGCCCAAAACGCTTTCTTCAATTCCTAACCATTGAACATGCCAAACAGCAACTGCTGAATTCCAAACCCGTGCTCGAGGCAGCTCTGGATTCGGGCCTGTCGAGCCCAAGCCGGTTGCATGACCTTTTTCTAAATATCGAAGCGGTCACCCCGGGAGAGTACAAAACCCGTGGAGGAGGAATCCAAATTCATTATGGATTTGCGGCAACACCTTTTGGCCGCTGTTTGCTGGGGCGGACTGGACGCGGCATTTGCTGGCTGAGTTTCTTCGGCAATGGCGGCGAGGAGACCGCCTTGGACGGCCTAAAGGACCTCTGGCGCAACGCCGAGTTGATTGAAGGCGGTGCGCAAACCCTTTCACTTGTGAACCGGATTTTTTCGAATATCGGCCATGGAAATAAAAAGCCCCTGAGCCTGTTGCTAATGGGCAGTAATTTTCAAATCAAAGTCTGGCAAGCGCTACTGCGAATTCCTATGGGTGCCCTTGTCAGCTATGAGGCTTTGGGACATTTTATCGGCGCCCCCCGCGCCTCGCGGGCTATCGGTTCGGCCGTGGGCGCGAATCCCATTGCCTATCTCATCCCCTGCCATCGGGTTATCCGCAAGCAAGGCCTTTGGGGCGGTTATCGTTGGGGACAGCCCCGCAAGCAGGCCATCCTCGCCTGGGAAGCAGCAAGGGGAATGAGTAACGAGGGGATCAAGGAAGAAGGATGAGGGATGAGCAGATCGGCCTCAATCGCGCGAAGCGTCTTGGACTGTGGCAGTCCTCTGCCGTTTTTCCCCGGACTACTGCTGACGGCGCAAGCTCTGAACCAACCTACTTCTTCGCTGCTTCGTAGTTCTTTGCCACCTCAGGCCAGTTCACCACGTTCCAGAATGCCTTGAGATATTCCGCGCGGCGGTTCTGATACTTCAGGTAATAAGCGTGTTCCCAGACATCGCAGCCGAAGACCGGTTTGCCCTCAGCGCCGCTTACGCCGCGGCCCATTAGAGGATTGTCCTGGTTGGCGGTAGAAACGATCTCGAGCTTGCCCTGGTTGACAACCAGCCAGGCCCAACCGCTGCCGAAACGCCCCATCGCCGCAGCCTCGAACCTTTCCTTGAACGCGTCGAAACTCCCAAAGGCGCCTTTGATATCATCGGCCAGCTTGCCGGCCGGGGCGCCGCCCGCCCGGGGCGCAAGCAGTTTCCAAAACATCGAGTGGTTGGCATGGCCGCCCCCGTTATTGCGCACCACGCCGCGCACATCCGCAGGCACCGCATCCAGGTTGCTGATCAGCTCTTCCACAGATTTTCGTTCCAAATCGGCTTTGCCCGCAATGGCCTTATTAACATTTGCCACATACGCGCCGTGGTGTTTGTCGTGATGAATCTCCATGGTCTGCGCATCAATATGCGGTTCGAGCGCCTCTTTCGGATAGGGTAGCGGTGGTAATTCGTATGCCATAAATATTCTTGAGTTAATTGTTCATTCCGTAAATGCCATCAGGCCCTTTAGCCAGGGGATACATCCAATAACCAGCAAAACATAGCACTTCTGTACCGGAGTCAAGCGGAGATCAAAAAAAGCTAAAAAGCTATCGCGGCCTGTGTTGCAACACCCGGGCTCTGATCATAATGTGAACTGGTGATCGCATTACTGGATTATGGTTCCGGCAACCTGCGCAGCGTGCACAAGGCGCTGCTAAAGGTTGGCGCAGAGGTTCGCATTGCGCGACACCCACACGAAATGGACGGCGCCGGAGCAGCCGTGTTGCCGGGTGTAGGGGCTTTTGACGATTGCATGCTTGCCTTGAAACGGCAGGAGTTGCTCGACGCAACACGGGAATTTATCAAGTCGGGCCGTCCTTTTCTTGGCATCTGCGTCGGTTACCAGGCCCTGTTTGAGCATAGCGAGGAGTTCAACAGTTGCGCTGCCGGCTTGGCAGTTTTTAAAGGGAAGGTCGTTCGATTTGAGCAGTCAAATGGGCTGAAGGTCCCTCAGATTGGGTGGAATCAGATCGAAATTATAAACAAAGCATGCCCTCTTTTCAACGGTGTTCCTGATGGCAGCTATTTCTATTTTGTCCACAGCTTCTTTCCTCAGCCCGTTGATGACTCGATTGTCGCGACCCGTACGGATTATGGTCAAACCTTCGCATCAGCGGTTTGGCGGGATAACATCTTTGCCACCCAATTTCATCCCGAGAAAAGCCAGAATGCGGGGCTGCAATTGCTAAGGAATTTTGTCGAAATAAAGAACGGAATCTCAAGCTCGGCTGACACCCGTTCCCGATGAGCGGCCCGGGCTGGTTTGTCAAGCGGCCTTATGCAAAGTCGCGCATACGGCGACATGGCTTGCTTCCATGCCCGGAACGGTTATCCTTGGTAAAACTATGGGCAACCCCGCTGCGCGCATGGGCGATTTAGTGCTTCAACAGGCCCCTCATTGTCATGCGCCTATTCATCCTCCAGCGCCCGTCCCCACACCCGTGCCGCACCCGGCCCTGCCGTTGGCCATCATTAAAGGAGAGCCGACCGTTCTCATTGGCGGTGCGCCTGCGGCCCGTATGACCGATATGACGGCGCCTTGTTTGCTTCCCGGTTGTGTCCCAGGCGGCCCCGGGATGATTATGCAGGCTTCTGCCACTGTCTTGGTCGGTGGATTGCCGGCTGCGCGGGTGGGCGACATGACCATGCACTCGGCCTGCGTCGCTCCAATTCCCAGCCCGACGGGCATGATTCTGCCTCCCGGCTGCCCAACGGTGCTCATTGGGGGTTGACCCAAGTGAGACTCCGCCATTTCGAAACACTGCGCCCAGTTTGCCCGGTCTGCCGCGGGGCCGGCCACGGCGATTTTCCGCTCCGCATTGCTCAAGTATGCCGGGAGCGACAGGGCGATGTGTTGGAGGGGGTGCTGCATTGCGGCAACACCGATTGCCGGCGGGAGTACCCGATCATTGATGGCATCCCTCTGCTGATTGGCAACTTGCGCCAGTATGTGGCGGACAACTTTGGCCTTATCTCCATGAGGCGGGATATAAGTCCGCTGATCGAGAGCATCCTAGGGGATTGTTGCGGGCCTGGCTCTGCTTTCGATCAAACCCGCCAACAGATCAGCTCGTATGTGTGGGAGCACTATGGAGACCTGGACCCGGGATTTGCTACAGGAGAATTCAAACCGGGTTCGATGATGGAGTCACTGCAAGCTGGTCTTGAGCTTGCCGCGACCTTGCAGGCGGGTCCAATCATTGATCTGGGCTGTTCAGTAGGCCGCAGTTCATTGGCTTTGGCCGAGGCGGGGTCTGAACTGGTCCTGGGCGTCGATTTAAATTATCCAATGTTGCGCTTCGCCTCGGAAGTCCTTCATGAAGGCACGGTGCGTTATCCACTGCGCCGCGCCGGTCTAGTGTACGAACGGCGGGAATTCGCCACCAGGTTTGCTCATCCGGAACAGGTGGATTTCTGGGCCTGTGATGCCACTGCGCTCCCCCTCCCAGCGGACACATTTGCCTTGGCGGTTAACCTCAATGTGCTGGACTGCGTTTCCTCTCCGCGCGAATTACTCGTTTCCATAGGGAGGCTGCTCAAGGAGGGGGGCAAGGCGATATTGACCTGTCCATACGACTGGTCACCCACGGCCACGGCGTTGGAAGCGTGGGTAGGAGGCCATTCGCAACGCGGGCCATTGGGTGGCTCCTGCGAGGCCGTTCTTCGAGCGCTCCTGACTCCCGGGGCGCATCCCGGTTCGCTCACCACTCTCAAGCTCGTGGCGGAACGTGAGAAGCTCCCGTGGCGCCTTCGACTCCACGATCGCAGCACAATGAATTACGAAGTTCACCTGGTGATTGCCCAGCGCGCGAGCCTCAAGTTGTAAATCCCCAGTTACGTTGAGTGGCAAAGGGAGGCGGAGAATTACGAGAATTATCGCGAAAAGAAAACGTTGGTCTGAGCCTGCAGTGTCCAACCGAGGTAATCGTTGGGCCAGGAGAGGGTGATTTGGCCCGCAGCTACCGAGACGACAATGTTAGTCGGGTGGGCGTCGGGCCGGTGCGCAGTACGCGCAGGGCGCCGTCGGTGAGGAGCGTACTATCATCCCATCTCAGGGAGGGTCCAGGAGCCGAAGCGCCCTCAGTTACAAGCTGCTTCGGCAGGTTCGCGCGCGACATAGGCTTCCTTAGGCATAGCAGTGCCGGTGACTTTGGCAAGGGTCTCAACGAGTTCGTTGACACGCGGGGGTTTGCTGAGCACAGCATCGACCTTGGCGACGTCTTCTCCTCGTTCTTCGAGCATTGTCCCCCAGCCAGTCAGCATGATCACACCGGTGCCGGGCGATTCGGATTTGATCCTCTCAGCCACCTCACGGCCATTGAGGCCGGGCATGCCCAGGTCGGTGATGACGACATCGAAGGGCTTGCCGGCGGTTTTTGCTTTTTTGAATATGTCCAGACCCAGTTCGCCGCCGTCGGCCGCTTCGACCTCATGGTGATAGAACTCGAGCACCTCTTTAAGCAACTCACGCAGCAATGGTTCATCATCGATGCACAGCACCCGCAACGAGGAGCCGGGGCGGGACGCGGAAGACAAAACCGGCTCTTTCGGTTTGGGCGGTTGGCGCAGAGGCAGGACCAGGCGAACGGTGGTGCCCTTGTTGAGCTCGCTTTGGACTTCGATTTTACCTTCATGGCGCTCGACAGTGCCATAGACCATAGCCAGGCCCAAGCCGGAGCCGCCGCGCTGTCGTTTGGTTGAAAAGAAGGGTTCGAGGCAGCGTTGGCGGGTGGTTTCGTCCATGCCTGTGCCGTTATCGGTGACTTCCAGCACGATGTGAGTTGGATTTTGGCTCTGGCCGGGAGTCGTGGCGAGGTTGACGGGGCGGGCGCCAAGGGTGATCAATCCACCTTGGGGCATGGCATCAACGGAGTTGAGCACCAGGTTGGTAAAAGCCTCGCGCAACTCGGATTCATTGCAATAAAGCTCCGGCAACGGGTCCTCGAAGCGGGTGCGCACCTGGACGACCGTGCCGCGGCTTTGAGGGATGTCCCTCCAACAGGGGCTGGTTAAATCGATGACTTGCTGGACCAGCTTTTCCAGCGAGACCAGGCGCAGAGGGTCTTTGTGTTCGCGGCGGCGATAGAACTCGCCCATCCGGCAGACGATTTCGGCGATATCCTCAGCCGAGGTGCGGATGTTCTCGAGGTTGCGCCGGGAGTTGTCGGTGAGGGTCGGCTCTTTTTTGAGCAACATCTCGGAGAAAGCGAGGATAGGGGAGAGGGCATTATTGATGTCGTGGGCAATGCCGCTGGCCATCTGGCCCAGGGCGCGCAAGCGCTCCTGCTGCATGACCGATTGCTGGGTCTGGCGCAATTCGTCATAGGCGTTCTGGAGTTCCTCGCGCAAACTGGCCTGCTGAAAGAGGCTGCGGCACTTCTCTTCGGCAGAAAGCACCTTGATCTGGAGTTCGCGTTTCTCAGAATCAATCGATTGAATCTGTTCGAGCACTTTTTTGTTGATGTGCCGCGCTTCCTCGAGCACGAGCACGATCATGCTCACGGCGATGAAGAGCTGGAGCACAGCCGAGAAGAGAAACCCTGCGTTAATAAGGGTATCAAACTTTTGCGAGATGGGGTAGGTCATCAAGTAAATGCCCCAGAGAAAGAACCCGAGAAAGAGCATGCCGACGGCCACAAAGGGGCGGTGTTGGCGGAAACGATAGAAGCTAAAACCGGCGAACATGCTGGCCAGGCCGGTCAGCACGAACGTGGGGCATTGAACGTAGAAGGGGTCGTGGGCAATCAGGCGCCCGGCATAACCCCAAGCCAGAAGAAAAGCTATAAAACAGCCAAACAGACTTTGGGGCGTTTTGTATTCCATGAAGGAGAGGCTGCCCCAAAGCAAAAAGGCGGCAGAAAGCGAGATGCACCAGTCCCGAATCATGACTACAAAAAAGCCTTGCGCGGGGCTGGGCACATTAATTCCAATGGTCAGCCACAGGGCATAAAAGAGCCAGGCGGCTGTCCAGATATTGAAATAATACCGTTTGGTATAGCGATTCAGGTAGTAAAAGAGCCCTACCAGGACCCAAACGCTCAGCAGTGAGACCAGCAGCGCTGCGCGCAGGTACTCGCGCGGAAAGATAATATCGAAACCTTTGACGCCAATCATTGGAAGTTATGGGTTGGTAAGTGGATTGACCGCAATCGGGAGCAAAACGCCCTGGGAGATTCAGTCAGCCAGGAGCTGACGGAAACTCTTTCACGCGACCGGCGATTACCTACGTCTCTCATTTTTAAAGACTTACAATTATTCAGCGGCGGTTTTCGACTGGGCCGAACGACTTACTGGCCGCTTTGGGGCTCTTTCGTTCTGGCGAAACAAAGAGTGTCCAGTTAGAAAGCCGACCCCGAACTGATTCATTTGAGAAAGAGCATTTCCTGAGCCAATCTATTCTGTGCAAAATCCCCTTCCGGGCCTCAATCATCTTGCTAATCAGCCCATTGCGTTGCCTGCCTCAGGCGACTATCTGAGCGCATTACTGGCCAGTTTTCTGGGTTGGACTCTGGACGCATTCGATTTTTTTGTCCTGATATTTGCCGTACCAGCAATAGCCAAGGATTTCCACACAGATATCAAAGCAATAATGGGAGCTGTCGCGGTGACTCTGGCCTTCAGGCCGGTGGGGGCCTTTATTTTTGGATTGCTGGCAGACCGTTATGGCCGTCGAGGGCCACTCATGGCGGACTTGATTTTTTATTCGGTCATTGAGGTCCTCTCCGGGCTGGCTCCGGATTACACGACCTTTCTGCTGTTGCGGGCTCTCTTTGGCATAGGGATGGGAGGAGAATGGGGTGTGGGGGCATCTCTGGTGATGGAAAAGGCGCCTGTGCGTTGGCGAGGTGTTTTATCTGGTTTGCTGCAGGAAGGATATGCGGTGGGGTACCTGCCGGCAGCTTGTTGCTATTTTGTGGTGTTTCCTCGCTGGGGCTGGCGGCCAATGTTCTTTGTGGGCGGGTTGCCGGCGCTGCTGGCGGTATTCGTACGATTCAAGGTCGAGGAATCGGCTGTGTGGCAGCAGGAAAGGCAGGAGAACTGGGGCAATCTGACAAAGGCCATCCTGTCGAACTGGAAAGTCTTTCTCTACCTGACCACCCTGATGATGATGATGAATTTTGCCTCACACGGCACGCAAGACATGTACCCGACCTTCCTCAAGGAGCAACGGGGTTTCTCGCCGCGCCAGGTAGCCATCATAGCGGTGATTTACAACCTGGGCGCCTTGAGCGGGGGGATAGTTTTCGGGTGGGTCTCTGACCGCTGGGGGCGCCGCCGTGGAATGATGACGGCGTTCGTTCTGGCAGCTATCCTTATCCCGCTTTGGGCCTATGCCCCGACCACCGCTTTGCTGGTGCTCGGCTCGTTTCTGATGCAGTTTATGGTTCAGGGTGCCTGGGGCGTCATTCCTGCACATATTACCGAACTGTCGCCTGGGTCGGTTCGAGGGTTTTTACCCGGTTTCGCCTACCAATGTGGAGTGTTGCTGGCGGGTAGCGTAGGCTATCTCGAGGCCCTCTTTGCGAAGAACCTCGATTATGCGACGGCCATGGCCCTGACGGCCGTGGTGGTATTCATTACTGGGGTAATAGTTATCGCTTTGGGCTCAGAGCGCCGCGGCGCGCGGTTCGGGGAGGGGCTGGGGCGTTGAGCCTGGAGCGTTAGAGCGTAGAGCGTGTGATGCTTGAACCTCCTGCCAGTCTCCAGTTTCGTGTCCTCAGATTTGGCTGGCGGAGCTGGTTTTGACCTTTATGCTGATAATTATGGTGAAACGACTCAATTGTTTGAGCATGAAATTTACAGTGGGCACGATGGTACTGCTGCTGATGCGACTCAGCGCCGGCGCTCAAATGCCCGGGCCAACCGCCTCGTCAGGCATTATGGCCGGACTCGGTCAGATGTTCGGCAGTATCAGCGCGTTTACTGCAAAGACCGAGGTGCAAGTGCTGGATGATTCGCAACAGGAGCGAATCGATACGCCGATGGAGTTTGCGTTTCTGGACGGAAAGATGCGTGTAGAAATGGACCTGAGCCAGGCAAGAAACCGGAACATGCCGGCCGGCATGGCCAATAGTCTCAAGCAGATGGGACTGGCTCGGGTCGTCAGCGTATTTCGTCCGGACAAGAAGACCGTGTATTTCATCTATCCAGACCAGAAAATACTCTTAAGCGGTCCCTTGGAAAGCGGAGTCAAAATCACGACCACGCCGCTGGGCAAGGAGGTTCTGGAAGGTCATCCCTGCGTAAAGAACCAGCTCACCATGACCGACGAGAAGGGGCACACGACAAAGGCCATCGTTTGGAATGCCAAAGATTTGAAGGATTTTCCAATCCAAATCCAAACCACCGAAAACGGCAATAACTCCTTTGTGCGTTTTAGCCAGATTAAATTCATCCAGCCTGATTCGAGCCAATTTGATCCTCCAGGAAACGTCGCCCAGTACAGTGATCAGGAGCAGTTCAAGCGGGCGATTCTGACGAAAATTGGAGCAGACTCGGGTCAGAAATAGCCGCCCAAGATTACAGGCGTCCTCGAGCCCCAATAGTTTACTTCTTCTTGAACAGGCCGCCGATGCCCTTGCTGATGTTATCCACGGCGCTATTGCTGCCTGGCGTCACACCCTTGAGCAGGCCAGTTGCCTGCTTGCTCAAATCGGCCACCGATGCGCTGGAGGCCTGTGCCGCCTCTTTCTCAACCGCTTGCAGCACTTCTTTGGCAAGCTCCGCCGGTGTAATGCCTTCAGGCCCCTGGCCCAAAGCCGTCAAGTGAATTTCCGGCAACGCCACACTCATCTCCCGTCCACCCAAACCAGTTACGCTGACATGCACCTTGCCGCCACGAATTAGGAAATCGTCCACCTGCAGTTTCTTGGTGGCTTTGGCCTGTTGCACCGGGGCGGGCTCGTTGGGTTTGGGAGGCGCGTTTTCGCCACCTGTGCTGTCCTGCAGGTTGTCGAGAATCTGGTTGAGATTGTTCTTTTTCAAATCCGTTTCGAAAGTGATTTCGGGCCCTTCCAGGTCGATCGCCCGGATAACGACCTTGTCAGAGAAGAGCGAGCGCGGTTCCAGAGCGAGGCTGGCGGTGGCGACCTGGATGGCGGAGGCGGTTTTGAAGCCTTGTGGGTTGCCGACGAAAAGGCCCTTGAGCTTCCCTGAACCGGAGAGGAGCGATAGGTTGACGGAGTCGAGTTTGACCTCGACTTTGGCCAGCATGGGCCCTGCGGTTTCGATGCCACGCTTGATAGCGGTGTCCAGGAACAGTGCGACTGCCACACCCGCCAGAATGACGAGAATGACCAAGGCGACTAAAACGCGAACGATGATTTTTTTCATAGACGGTGCGAATTAAGGTAAAAGCGCGGTGGGTTCGAGGGGCAATTGGTCTCAACTTTCTAAAACGGATTTAACGAGGTCCACAAGTTGTTTGGCTTGATAAGGTTTAGCCAGGAATCGGTTCGGTTTGGAAGGCATTTTATCAAAAATCTCCGGACCAACTGTACCACTGACCAGCAGTATCTTCTGGGCCGGTTCGAGCCGGCGGCAGGCTTGGATGAGCGCCATGCCGTTCATATTATGCATGGCGTAGTCCGTAATGACCAGGGCCGGCCGAGGGGAGGCGGCAGCATAGGCCCGGACGGCGGCCTCGGGGTCACGGAAAGCGCGGATTTCATAGCCCAAGGGCGCAAGGATGACCGTAGCCAGTTCCAAAAGCATTGCCTCATCATCGACCACATACACCAAAGTCCGGGTCGGGCGCTCCTCAGATGGCTCGCCCGTTGGCCTTTCAATTTCCATTTCCATTTTTCAGTAAACACCCGCTCTGGCTTGCTGGCAAGGGGGAAGCCAGGGCCCAATGACAGCAGTCTCCGATAAGACTGTCAACTGCCGCCTTTGGTTCACCCGGAAGTTGCTGATCAGACACTCCTTACGTCGTCTCCTACACGCAGGAATGGCTGGGCCCAACTCAGGGCTTGAAATCGCCCCATTTACTTTTATCATAAAGCAAGCACCGGGTTTGAGGGGTAAACCGATGGAGGCCTGGGCTACTGAACTCTGGCTGTATGACACAGATAAACCGCCGAAGCTGGCAATCGTTCGATGAAATGCGAAGAGCCGCCGAACAGGGCGATGCCGCCGCGCAATGCTATTTGGGGATTTGCTTTCAAACCGGGCAGGGGGTCAAGCAGGACCATCCCGAAGCGGTCAAGTGGTTCCGCCGTGCCGCTGAACAGAATGATTCGTCAGCTCAGTGTTATCTTGGTTTTTGTTTTCAAACCGGGACGGGCGTTCCGCAGGAGTTTGGACAGGCCGCCAAGTGGTTTCGGGAAGCAGCCGAGCAGGGAGACCCGGCGGCGCAATTCAATCTGGGTGTGCTGTACGAGACCGGGCAAGGTGTGCCGCAGAATTATGCCGAGGCGGTCAAGTGGTATCATGCGGCTGCCGAACAGGGTGAGCCGCAGGCGCAGTTTAACCTGGGCGTCTTTTATGAGACGGGCCAGGTCGTGCCGCAGAATTACGAGGAGGCAGTCCGCTGGTACCGTTTGGCGGCCGAGCAGGAGTGCGCTCCAGCGCAGTGCAATCTGGGACTATGTTACGAGACCGGGCGTGGTGTGCCACAGAACGTGCGCGAAGCCGTAAAGTGGTTCTGCCGCTCCGCGCGAGCTGGAGACAAAACCGCTCAACACAATCTGGGGGTTTATTACGCAACCCTGGAAGCCGCCGAAGAGGCTACCCGCGAGGCGGAGCCCGCCATCGAACAGGCAGGCGACGCTGCAGTGATTCCCTAGCCCGGAACACGCAAAATGCAACAGGAGGAAACGGAGAGAACAGAGATTTTTGAAGCACTTTGTGAGCAAGGGAGGCGCAACAGCGCCTCACCATTTAGTGAGCAGCCACAAGGGTGTAAGAAACAGTTTTGGCTTCGTGTTCACGTCTCTGTTTTCTCTCTTATCTCCTGTTCAAATTGACTGGTTACGGCTTAGCCGATTTGTGCATTGACTCGCCGGGCTGGTTGACCAAAGGTATTGCGCCTTATGGGTCGAATTCAACGAGCGCTGCTTTCGGTTTCAGACAAAACGGGCCTGGTCTCTTTGGCCAAAACTCTTGCAGCCGGCGGCGTCGAACTGATTTCCACGGGAGGGACTGCCAAAACCCTGCGCGAGGGGGGCTTGCAAGTTACCGATCTGAGCGCCTACACCGGGTTTCCTGAAATGCTGGATGGACGTGTCAAAACCCTCCATCCAAAAGTTCATGGGGGACTGCTCTACGTGCGAACCAATCCGGCGCATGAAACCGCCATTCGCGAGCATGGCATCCTGCCGATCGATCTCGTGGTAGTGAACCTGTATCCGTTCGAGCAGACCGTCGCCCGGCCTGAGGCGACTCTCCAGGAGGCAATAGAAAACATCGACATTGGCGGCCCCTCGATGCTCCGCAGCGCGGCCAAAAACCACGAGAGCGTCACGGTCGTCGTGGACCCGGCTGATTACGCGGAAGTGGCTGCTCAAGTTCAGCGCGAGGGCAATACAACCCTGGACCTGCGGCGAAGGCTTGCAGCCAAGGTCTTCGCACGGACGGCAGGGTATGATGCCGCCATTGCCGCTTATTTTAGCAAAAGCTTTGACGTGGTCGCGCCGGGAGGTCTTCCTTGTGTTCTGGCGGTCCATGCGCCGTTAGCTCAAACGCTTCGCTACGGAGAAAACCCACACCAGGGCGCCAGTCTTTATGGCCGATTCCATGAGTACTTCCGGCAACTGCACGGCAAGGAGCTGTCGTACAATAACATTCTGGACCTCACAGCCGCTGCCGCCTTAATCAGTGAGTTTTCCGCCGACGGCCCTGCCCTGGCGATTCTCAAGCACACCAATCCTTGCGGTGTTGGCCAGGGCGCTACCTTGCGCGAGGCCTGGGAAAAGGCATTTGCGACAGACCGCCAAGCGCCCTTTGGCGGCATTATTTCTGTCAATCGCATCCTCGATTTGGCCGTTGCCGAGGCGATTGCGGAAATATTCAGCGAAGTGATTGTGGCCCCCGATTTCACTCCCGAAGCCCTCGATTTGCTGAGAAAGAAGAAGAACCTCCGCATGATGCGAATGCTCCGGTCGCCTCATAGTACCGAAGGTCTCGATATACGCAGTGTGGGCGCCGAATCGTATTTGGCGCAAGCACCGGACGCAAAACCGGCTATGGGCGAAAGGGGCAAAGTCGTGACGCAACGTCAACCAACCGAGTCAGAATGGCAGGCGATGTCATTTGGCTGGCGAGTGGTCAAGCACGTCAAGTCCAACGCGATTGCGTACGCAACCGCAGACCGGACATTGGGCATTGGCGCAGGCCAGATGAGCCGGGTTGATTCGAGCCGTTTAGCAGTTTGGAAGGCAGGCCAGGCCGGGCTCTCTCTTGCAGGCAGCACCGTATGCAGCGATGCTTTTTTTCCCTTTCCGGATGCGCTGGTGGCAGCAGCCGAGGCGGGAGCCACAGCGGCGATTCAGCCAGGCGGTTCAGTGCGGGATGCCGAGATTATTGCCGCGGCGGATAGTCGTGGCCTGGCCATGGTCTTCACAGGAATACGGCATTTCAGGCATTAATCCATCCGCTGAGTTCGTTCATTGCAGGAGCCAGTAAAGCAAGGCGATTTGGGCCAGGGTAACCAAGCAGATGGACGCCCAGGAGACCGCCTCGCGCAGCCCCAACGCCCTTTGGCGGGTATCCCCAAGCCAGAATTGCAGGCTGGCCGAACCGAGTTGGACAAGGTCCCCGTTTCGCAGGGAAAGCCGTTCGACAGCCTGGCCGTTGACGCGCACCAGGGCCTGGGCCTCCGTTCTCAGAATGAAGCCTTCGGCCGCGTCGCAATCCAGGACGAAATGCTTCTCCCAAACACCATCTTCCTCAAGCCGCAGGCCGTTCTGTGAGCCGCGGCCAACCTGTACAGGAAAACGGCGGGCAACCCACGTGGCGCCCGCCTGTTTGCCGGACAGGATTTTGAATTGGACCATTACCAGAACGGATTGCGGCGCGGCACCCAGATTTTGTCTCCAGGAAAAATCTCGAGGTCCAGTTCCGGATGCCGCTGGGCCCGAACGCAATTGACTGTGACCGTCTTGCCATTGGCGCGGGTCAAAACGACGCCTCGTTTTCTGGCAAAGTCTGTAAAATCACCTGCAGATTGAATGGCCTTCAGGACTGTGATGCGGCTGATGTAAATCTGGCGAGCAGGCAGTTTCACCTCACCGCCCACATAATAAAACCGGCTCTGTTCGGCATGCTCGACTTGGACGGTCATGGTCTTGAAGTAATCCGGGACATACCGCGCGCGAATCTCCTTCTCCAAATCGCGGCGGGTTTTGCCAGCGGCCTGGAACGTCTGGTTCTGGATTAAAGTAATGGTGCCGTCTTCCTTGACCCGGTCCGAGATGGGCGGCTGTGGGACTGGCAGATCGCTGAACGTGATAATCACGGCGTCATTGGGGTGCAGCACGTCAAGGACGTTGGTTTGGTCCATGGACCCTGGGTCCATGGCGGCCCCTGTGACAGGAGCCGGGGCGGCAATTGCCGGCGAGGCAATCGCCGAGGAGCCAGCCGGCCCTCCCGGCATGTCCGCGAAGCGCGGGTCACCCGCGCCGCTCTTGCATCCGGCCAGCAATAATACGCCAAACACCAAACCGCACACTGCCCTCCAACCGCCCGCCAACTTGCTTGCGCTCATCTTCGTCATGTCACTATCTCACTCTCAATATCTTTGTTTGATTTCAAGTTTGTCTTTCTCGCCATTGCCGCCTTTTACGGGCGCAGCGGGCTCCTCTTCATTATGCGTGTAATAATCGTGGTAATACCCGCTGTAATAATAGTAGCTCTCATCCTGCGACATATTGATGTTGTTCAGCACGATGCCGATGAGGTTGCCGCCTACCTTCTCGATCAACTGCTTGGCGCGAATATTCATCGGTTGCGGGTACCGCCGATACTGGATGACTTGCAAGGTCATATCGACTTCGCTGGCCAGGATGGAGGCGTCACTCACGCCCATGACAGGGGGAGAGTCGAAAAAGACAAAGTCATAATGTTGCTTCAATTCAGTGATCAAATCGCGCATCTGGGCCGAACTGAGAATGCCCAGCGAGCTGCTCGGCAATTTGCCGCTCGCCATAAAGTCGAGGCTCGGCAGATTGGAGGTCTGGATGACTTCTTCGAGCGTGTTTTGCTTCAGAAGATAATTGGTCAGCCCGATGCTGTTGCTGACATGGAGCATCTTGTGCAGGGTGGGCCGCCTCAAGTCGGAGTCCACCATGAGCACCCGCTGGCCGCTCTGGGCAAAGACGGCTGCCAGGTTGAACACGGTCGTGGATTTGCCTTCGCCGGCGCCCGCGCTGACGACCGCCACCGTGTTGAGCTTGTCGTCCTTTCGCGAGAATAGCAGATTGGTGCGCAGCACGCGATAGGCCTCCGCATGCGGGCTTTCTCCTCCCTCTTCGGTGAGCAAGCCGACATTCTGCGGGATAACGCCCAGCACGGGGGCGCCCAAGGTGCGTTCGACATCGTCGATGGTCTTCACGCTGGTATCGAGGTATTCAATGAAGAAGGCCAACCCGACCCCGACCACCAGCCCGATGATAATGCCTAAAGCTATATTGAGCGTCTTGTTGGGGCGAACAGGTTTGATGCCGGGCACGGCGCGGTCCACAATTTCCACCATCGAGGCCCTGGGTAAATCCAACTCGGTCTTTTCCGAGGCGATCTTCATATAGAGGACCTGGCGGAATCGTTGGTACTCCTCGAGTTTGCGCTTGGCTTCCCAATACGGGCGGCTCTCGGTGGACTTGTTGATGTCCTTTTGGGTCGCTGCGGTGACCTCGTTGCTCAAGTCAATCAGGCGCTGCTGGAGCGCGCCAGCCTTGATGTCCAGCCCAAGGACAATACCGTCCACACGTTCTCTAATCTTCTTGTTGATGTCATCGACCTGAGCGCTGATGGTCGCATACTCTGTGTTCTTTGGCCCTAATTGCTTCTCAGCGGCAACCAGCTTTTGATCGGCAAGGGTCAATTGTTCGAGCAACCCCGACAACAGGGAGTCCTGCACCCCGGTGGTCGGAATAGCCTGGGCCAGTTTGTCGGGAGGCAGGCCCTTCAAGCTGTCCAGCAACGTCTTGGCCCCAACGAACTCAGCCTGGCTTTCGATGCGAATTCCTTCAATGTGGCGCAAGGTTTCCGCCGAGAGCATCATGGTTGGGGCCTCCGATGAGCCGAGGGGGTCGGAAATCTTAAGTTTATCGCGCAGGTCATCGACGACCTGCTGCTGCTTGTCCACTGTGCTCTCCTGTTCGCCGATGCGCTCTTCGAGGGCTTTAATGCCGCCCTGAGTCAGGCTCTGGCGCTCTTGCACACGGTGCTTGCGATAAGTTTCAGCGATTTTGTTGGCAAGGTCGGAGGCCTCCTGGGGGCTCTCGCTGTAATAGACGATCTCGATGAGGCTGGTGTTGCGGACGGGCCGCAAATCCAAATGGTTTTTGATCCAGGTCATGGCCTCAGTGCGCGTGAAGGGCTGCCCATTATTATATTTCTTGCCCCAGGTTTCCTGCAGATTGAGGTCCTTGATGACATCGCCGAGGATAACCTCGGATTGGATCACTTCGAACTCGGTTTGGATGAAATAAGGATCATAAACGCCCAGCATTGGCTGGTTGCCCATCACCCCGGAGATGTCCGTCTGGTCGCGCTCGACTTTAATGCGGGCCTTGCTTGAGAACGACTCGGGCAGAATGAATGTCACCAGGGTGGCGGTAATCACTACCAGCAAAAAAACCGCCAGGATGACCGTCTTGCGAATACGAATAATGCGCCAATAATCCAGGAAGTGAAGCTTGGCCTCCTGCGGCGGTGGTGTTTTCGATGGATCCATATAACGTCAATAAAAAGGGGGGCTAGTTTTAGCCCAGCCCCCCGGTTACTACATCAATCCTAAACTAATATGTGGCGGTAACGCCAACGTAAACTCGATTCTCATCAAAGGCACGGCCCATGATGCTGGATTCCAACCGGTCATAGCTGTAACCAACATCGCCCGAGAAGAAGGCGGTGAACCGGTACTGCAGGTCGATGCCCGCCATGTAAAACTGTTCGGCGTCGTTGTTGAACGCGCCGCCGTTGTAAATCGAGTTCTGGAATTGGCCGTTGAGGTTCAAAAAGAGGTTGCCCAGAAGCTGATGCTGCAGCGTCAGGAACACCACCGCTGACTCGGCATCGGTCGTGAAATCACTACCGGTTCCGTTGAAACTGAAACCGACAATGTCGGTTGCATTGCGGTCATAAGAAAAACCGCCCTCGATGAAGCTGCCCGGAGCGTAGGTGTACTTCAGTGTCGCGTTCACGTAAGGCGTGTAGCTGGCCTTGGTGCTGGGATCGTTATAATAATCCGTATAGCTGCCGCCGGCGCGAACGGCTGCGGTTAAGTTCGGCAGGAAATTGTGCTCGATACCCACATAAACCGTGTGCTCGCGGTTGTCGCGCATCCGGCTGGTGATGAGGCCAACTGGAGGGCCAAACGCCGGAATGAACCCACCGATGTATTCATCACCCATGTAATCGAAATCAGAGAATTGATACCCCAAAAGGGCCTTGGTCTCGGGTTGCAGTTGGAATGTGCCCTCGATGTGAGCGCGATTCTCATCCCGATTCAGCACACCGGCGATACTGGGTTGAATGACATCCTCAAAGGGGCCCACTGGCACAGCGGTCGCCCCATTGGCCACATAATGGTAATAGGCATTATCGTAGCCCAGGCTCAGCCCAAACACAGGCGTAAGCTGGGCATCCAAAGCGATGGTGCCGTAGTTGCGGATGTTGTCGCCTGAGACGCGATAAAACGTGGAGAACGCATTGCCGGCGCGCAGCATGTCAGGTTCCTGGCCGATCACGAACGAATCCGTGACCCGCGCATGGAGTTGTTCGCTGAAATCGTGGGTGAGGTTGCCGGTGAAGGTGAAATCCTGGTCGATATGGCTGGTGCTGAAGACGGGTTTATTCTCGTAATAAATCATCGAATAAAGCACACCGAGGCTCACAGTGGTATTCTCCACAGACCACGCCAAGGCGGCCTGGGGGCTCACCTGGAAACCGAACGAGCTTCGATGGTACCCCGCGGGAGTGGGGGTATCGTTCGGGAGTGTGCCCGGGTTATCATCATAAAAGCCACGGAGCGCGACCGAGATGCTCCAGGGCTTCGAGGTATCCGGAGTCCCCAAATCCTGGGCACAGGCAGATTGAATTGCAGACGCGCCGAGCGCAACCAAACCGACGGAGGCAACGATTTTTTTCATAGGTTCTGATTTCGCGTTCTTTTACACCCAAAGAGAGTGTGCGAACAATTTAAATCCTGTAAGGTTTTATCCAAATTGCGCGAGCACGTCAAATAAATCTTTTAGATTTTTTTCATTGTCCAGGGGTGAGAAAAGCAAGACTGCTTTGCCACCCGCTTACACTGCTCTCCCTGCGCCAAGCTCCGCATGAGGACGCAAGAAGCCATTTGGATTTTGACTAACGCCTTGACGAATTGTTCAAAGATTTTTTTGATTTTTTTTCCTTTCATCGACCGGGCACGTTCAAGTTCTGGCCGACGCGCAATCGGCGCGGGTCGAGTCCCGGGTTGGCGGCCAGGAGAGCGTTGAGCCGGATTCCATATCTCTTTGCGATGAGGATGGGGGTTTCGCCGGGTTTGACGGTGTGGGTGCGGTGAGTGGTTGGCGCAGTGGGAGCCTCGGCAAGGTTGGTTGGAATAGGCGCAGCGACAAGAGAAGGGGCTCTGGATGGGATGGCAGCGGGTGGTTGGTTGGTGAGCGCATCGAGGCGCGCGGCGTAAGCTTGCCAGCTATCCAGTTGAGCTTTCAAAACCCGATTTTGTTCGGTGAGTCTTTGATTCTCCTGCGTGAGTTCTTGCAGGTCGTGCTGCACTTTTTCGGACACTGGCCCCAGAGAGACGGTTTGCGCCAACTGCTGTTTGCATTTCATAATGCGCTCTTTGACCACCCCGGCATTCTCAGCGCCCGGGCGCAGCTTGAGGTAACAATCATAATGATAAATAGCGGCGGCGGGGTCGGACTCTTTTTGGTCGCAAAGGCAGGCGAGTTCGAAATGAGCAGAAGCCGATTGGGGATTGACCTGAAGGGCCTGTTCGAAGGCCTCCATCGCCCCCTGAAAATCCATCGTGCTGATTCGGCTTTTGCCGGCGAGGAAGTGGGGTTCTCGTTCTTCATCCAACTGGCTGGCTGCGGGCATGCAGCCGCCCAGGGAAAAAATGAGCAGCAGACCTAGGGCAACACGAACCAGACCAGCCGAACGAGTCATAGGAGGACACTAAACAAAGCCGGATGAACATTCAATGACCTGTTGGGTTTTCTGTTTTGCCGAATGGATTGCCCGCAGGCTCCGTTGCGACGGGATGGCGTGGAGCGTTGAAGGTTGCAAAACCAAGATAAATCCAGCCAATAACAAAATGGATTGCTCCAGCCACCATCAAGCGCACTAAATCCAGCCAACCCAGGCCGTAGAGGAGGATGGCCCCGATCAGCCACAGCGCACCGGGCATCAAGGCCGCGCCTGCCAAACGCCAACTGCCGGCCAGGGTTAAATCGCGATTGGCAAAAAAGCCGAGCAACCAGGCCGGCAAACAGTAGGCCGTCGCCAGGAGTGACCAGGAACAAAAAAGCCAGAGCACGACGGCGCCTGCGGTTATGGCCAGCAGGATGGGGCCCCAGGCGCCCCACCACGCCCCCAGGTCCGTCCGGTTGAAAGGGACAACGTAGCCACGCGGATAAGGGCACTCCAGAAAACCGAATAACGAAATCAATTTTATATCGCTGGTTCCAAACTCGGCCTGCAGATGCGCGGGCGAACGGACCTCACCAGTATGGTTAAGGTCCACGGTGAGGGCCAGGAACCGATTCTCGGCCAGGCTGACGGGTGAATCGGCATTCCAAAGCAGCCGGCTCGAGCGAACCTGGCCCTGCGGGGGCAGTTGTCCAATCGCCTCGGCAATCACGGGATACCAATCCGTTTTGACGAACCAAACCACGACTCCGGCTGCAAGCAGACTCACCACAAACTGAATGAGCCACAGCCGGCCAAACGAGGCGCGCGCGAAAGCGGCGATGCATCGAGGGGTCAGCGGTTGCCAGGCCAAGGGCTCTGAGTCCATATCTGTTCATGTTCTAACATCAATTGCCGCTCGGCGACAGGCTTCAGCGGCAAAATGTTAAGTGCTGGGTCAGCGGTGGGGCGGCGGCTGTCGCCAGGGCCTTCAGGAGGCAGGCGTCTGCGGTGGCGGGGCCTGCGGCGGCTGGTTAGGGGGTGTGACGATGACCGAGAGAGGGTAGCGAATCTTCATGACATCATCGACGAGGACTTCGACGTAGTAAGCGCCTGCGGCCTTCAATTCGACCTGGCCGAAAACGGTGACATTGGTCGCGTGAAGCGTCGCATCCTGCAACTGGAATTTCACTTCGCCTTTGCGCAGCACCGTCGTTTGGTCCGGCGCGATGAAACGAACCGTTTCGGTGAATTGCCCGACTCCGGCAGTCCAGCGATTGAATAAACTGAGCTTGAGAGCCACAACGGGCAGTTGGGGGACTCGAATGAAATTAATCACGCCGATGAGAAAAAAATTGCCAGTGACTTCCTGGCGGATTTCTTCGCACAAGAGTGAGCATTGCAAATCAGGGAGGATTCGGGTGGCTTGCATCAGATTCGGGGAGGAGGGTTTTGCATTGACGTTGAGAGCTGGGCGGCTGCAGTTGGTTCAGGAGGAAAGGCTCATCTGGTGGAAGTTGATTGCACACTGGACTCGGCAGCCCGGACGGTATTGTGCATCAGCATGGCGATGGTCATGGGCCCAACGCCGCCTGGGTTGGGGGTGATCTTGCCGGCAATCGGTTGCACGGCCGCGAAATCCACATCCCCTGCCAAACGCGAGCCGCTTGGGGCTGAAGCATCAACGATTCGATTGACTCCAACGTCAATCACTGCTGCGCCCGGCTTGACCATATCGGATTTGACGAACTGCGCGACCCCCATCGCCGCGATCAGGATGTCCGCCCGCTGGCAATGCGTCCCGATGTCCCGCGTGCCCGAATGGCACAACGTTACGGTGGCGTTGGCATTTTTTTCTTTTTGGCACAACAGGGCCGCCATCGGTTTGCCGACAATGTTACCGCGCCCTAAAATGACCACCTCCGCGCCGCTGATGGTGATTTCAGAGCGCGTGAGCAACTCGCGAATGCCCGCCGGAGTGCACGGCACGAACCCGGTAGTATCACCCAACATCAGCTTTCCCATATTGACCGGATGAAAACCATCGACGTCCTTCTCGGGCGACAGGCTCGAATAAACGCGCGAGGCGCGAATGTGGGCCGGGAGCGGCGCTTGAACCAGAATTCCGTGCAGGCGCCGATTGACGTTGAGCCTGGAGATTAATGCCAGCAACTCCGCTTCGCTGGCGCTCTGGGGGAGTACGTGCGTTTCGGAATAGATAGCCAATTCGTGGCACGTCTTTTCCTTCCGGCCAACATAGACTTTGGAGGCGGGGTCTTCGCCGACGCGCACGAAAGCCAGGCCCGGCTCGATGCCGCGCGATTTGAGAGTGGCAATGCGTCCGGCCAATTCGCTCTGGAGTTGGCGAGCGATGGCGCGCCCGTCAATTAGGTTGGCCGGCGCCATTAGGCAGCGGGGAAAAATCGTCCAGGACCTGAATTTTCTGGATGGTAATGACGGGTGTATTTCCCCAGCGTTCTTCGAGGGCTTCCTCGCCCGTGACGATGATGCGCAAGCCTTTGTAGCGGCGCAGGTCGAGGTTTGGCGAGGTGGTGTAGAGATAATCAATCACCCGGCCATTTTCAGGGCTGATGAGCTCGAAATGCGTGGGGGCCTGGATGCTGAAGGTGCCGCGCACCACGCCTTCGTGCTGCACGATGCGCTTGGGTGGCGGCTCCTCGGGCGCTGGAGTTGTAACCATCGGCGTTTCTGGCGGGGCATTGGTTGGAGCCGGGTTCTCGATGGCCGGCGCCGGAGCCGGGTTAGCGGCAGGAGCAGGGGCCAGCGGAGTGGCCTCGGCGACGGTCGCCGGGGCAGCGGGCGGTTCGGCAGGGGCGGCAGGCGTTGGCGCAGTCTCCGCCGGCTCCTGCTTCAGGAATTGGGCGGCGACAAACGCGTAGGCATCAGCCGGCGGTTCGATTTGCGTCCAGTCGTTCTTAGCCCCAACGGCCTTGACGGAATCCCCGCGCTTCAATCGGCCCAACACACTATAATTCTCCCCGGGGCCGCTGCGCAGATTGAGTTTCCTGGCCAGAACCGTTTGGTTTGTCGCGTCGATATAGGAGGACTTGACCCAAACATGCGTATTGGTTGGCAGAAGGATTTTGGCCCAGGCGGAGGGTTCGCTGGGTCCTGAGTGGTTTCGAGTAATCTCTTCCAGCACCGTGACGGTCTGGCCTTTGCTCAATCGCGTGACCACTTCGCTCTTCAGTTTGGCTTGCCCGCGCACATTGACATGGTTGGCATCCACGACCGCCGGGCCGGCTACCAGCGGCACCGTTCTCAATTCAGCGGCGGGGTCTTTTTTTCTGGCGGCACTTGCGCTGTGTTTCCTGGGAGAGTGTTTGCGTTTGGGCGCTTTGACGGCCGGGGCGTTTGTCGAGTTCTCCTGGGTTGGGCCGGGGGCATTGGTAATGGCTGGGGCCAACTCGGGGCTCTGGATGGGCGCAGCGGGCGGCGCGTCGGTCGCCTGCTGAGCCAGCAAGCCGGTCGAAAGCATCGTGCTTAAAAAAAGCCAACAGGTCATTTTCATAACTTAGCTCAGTAGAGATTTAATTTCGGCTGATGTCAATGTCCGCCATCTGCCCGGGCGCAGCTCGCCCAATTTGATGTTGCCAATCTGAATGCGTTGCAAACGCTTCACAGAAATGCCCTGGGACTCGAAGAGCCGCCGCACTTCGCGATATTTGCCTTCAGCTAAATCGAGTTCAACGACACTTTGAGAGGTTCCGGCGGAAATGATTCGCGCCTTTTCGGCCTTCAGTTTTTCGCCCTGATGCGAGATTCCGCGCGTGAACAGGCGCAAGGTCTGCTCCTGGACCCGGCCCTCGACGGTTGCCAGGTAGCGCTTGTGCATGCCGTAGCGTGGATGGGTCAGCCGCAGGCTCAACTGGCCGTCATTGGTCAGAAAGAGCAGGCCCTCGCTATTGAAATCCAACCGTCCAACCGAGTGCAAGTGGCCCCATTCTCTGGGCAGCAGCCCGTAAATTGTCGGGCGCTCGAATTCGTCTTTTCGTGAGCAAACCAACCCGCGCGGCTTATTCAACGCGAGATAAATTTTGCGTTTCGGGCGGACGAGTTGGCCATCGACCGAGACCTGGTCATGCGCCTCATCGACCTTGGCGCCTAAAGCCGTGATGGATTGGCCGTTGACCGCCACGCGTCCCTCCAGAATCATCTGCTCCCCGGCCCGCCTGGAAGCAATCCCGGCATCGGCAAGATATTTTTGCAAACGAACCAGAATACAGGTCTTAGGCCTCGCCCTTGGTTTTGCGCAAGCCGGTGATGCGATCACCCGGTTTCCATTGACCGCGCTTTTTCAACAACTCCAATCGTTCAAAGCGTTTCAGCACATTGCGTTTGCCCCCCAAGGTGGCGGCGGCGCGCAAACTCCGGTGTTGTGACATAAATCAAAATTCCTGTTTATTCGGTTGTTTCAATCCGCTCAAAGTTCCAAGCGGAGGGTGTATGTAGCACGGGGCGGGTCGAATGCCAATGCTAATCTGCTAACGGTTTAGAGCGTTGCCCGCCCCCGAACCAGCTTGGCAATCGCCACGATGGGACAAGGGGTTTGTGGCGGCTGCGCACGACCAGGACGGCGCGGTTGGCGCGGTTGACGATTTCACGGCTGATATCGCCCAACATGTAGGTGCGCAAGCTGCGGCTGAGTGCCGACCCGGTCACCACCAGGTCATAATCACCGCGTTGCACCTCGCGCAGAATTTCTTCCAAGACCGGCCCATGGCGCAGGCGGACCTCGGCGGTCACTCCCATGGATTCGAGCATCTCTTTTTCGTGCCGCAAATTACGGCCCAGTTCCGAAGGGGATTCGAGCAACCAGGCGGAGGTCTGTTCGATTCGAGGCAGGCCCGCAAAAATAGCCGGGGGCTCAGGCATCACGTGCAACAGCGTCACGACGGCCTGGGCGCCATGGGCAATTTGGCCGGTCAACCGGACGGCGTCATCGATATAGCGCTTGCCGCCGCTGCAAATGAGCACCCGCTTGATAGTGGCGACCTGGCCCGCAACGATGAGCACGGGGGGCTTGATTTCTTTGATGATCTTGTAGGATTTGGAGGACATCCAGAATAAGCCGCGGGTTTCCTTGCGCACGGCGCCAATGACCACCAGGTCATAGGCGGCCTCTTCCGTTCGGTGGATAATCTCCTCGAGCGGCTCGCCCGCCTTGGTGATGAGTTCGGCATGGATTTTCTTATCTTCCAGCAGAGCTTGTCCGCGCTTGAGCGACTCGAGAATGGAATTGAAATTGCCAGGGTTTTCCACAATCCCCAGCAACGTGACCGCGGCCTGGCATCCGGCGGCGATGGCGGCGCCCACGCGGACGGCGCGGTCCGCTTGCTCCGAGCCATCGCTGCACAGGAGCATTCGGAGCGGGCCTGCATCTGTTTTCTTTTCTATTGTGGCGCTCATGAGCAGGGAATCAGTGGCCGTGGTGTCCCATCATGAGGCCATGGATCATGATGAGCGCTCCGATAATGGGCAGCGGGATGAACGCCAGGCGGATGCGAGGGCCGACGAAATACTGGGTCAGGGTAGCGCCCATTTGAGCGCCAATAGCGGCGCCGGTGTGCATGACCAGGGCAATGAGGATATCGACATTGCCTTTAAGAGCGTGTGTGAGAGTGCCATAACTGGCGGAGATGATGATCTCAAAGAGGTCTGTTCCAATAGCGATATGAGTGGGTATGCCCAAAAGATAAATAAAACACGGCATCCGGATATAGCCGGCGCCGCCACCCAAAAACCCGCTGAAGAAACCACCGACAAAAGCCACCAGCAACACCGCCCAAATTGAGATGCGCTTAATCCCCGAGACCGGCAGGCTGATATGCGGGGGCAGACTAATCCGATGCACCGCGCGCCAAATGTGGGCCGCTGCGGAATGATCGCGGCCAGATGGATGCGCCCCCGGTCGTGAGCGCCCCCCTGGGCCATGCGAGCGCAGGGTCTTGATGCTCTCCCAGCTCATAAACACGGAAATGCCGGTCAGGATCACCACAAACGTCCAGCCGACGACCGCGTCGATATCTGCAGCGCGCTTCAAGGCTTGGATCAATTGCGCTCCGGCCTCCACACCGGCGATCGTGCCGCCCACCATAATCGAGCCCAGCTTGATATCGATGTTGCCCAACGCGCGATGTTTGCGCGCCGCCACGATTGATTTTCCCACGATATGGGCCAGGTCAGTGCCCACCACAAAATTCATCGGCACACCGGCGGCAAAGAGGGCGGGACCGGCCAAAAAGCTGCCCCCAACGCCGAAAAAGCCGCCCAAGATGCCGACAATAAAGCCCACGCCGATCAGATAAAATGGATTGATAACTACGCCGGCGATGGGAAAGTGCATCAATCCTCCGCGCGTGGTTTGAGCCAGGCCAGCAGCAGGCGAGTGAGCAGTTCCAGCAGCAATCCCTGGCCGACAATCAGACCCAACGCGATGAAGGCATAGGCCCGGCGCTCGGTTTGAAAAAGGCGCCACAACCAGGCGCCCAGGAAATGCAGCACCAGAAAATAATAGCCCGCCACCAGAGCGGCATAGAGCACGAACTCCAGGGAAAAGGATTTTAGTGAATTTTTAAATTCCCGGTTCATGGTCCCCGGAGCGCGCCGGCCGACATTATACCGCATCCACACGAGCACCCGCGAGTCGGAACAACCTAGCCGGGTGACTGCCGCTCCTATAGTCGGTTTTTACCCCAGGGGACGCTGGCTTGGCTTGATGATTCCTATGGCTTTGGCGTTTCCTTCGTAAAGGCGTTGACCATTTTGATGTTGGCCTCCTTAGCGGCGTCCATGACCTTAACGATTTGGCCAAACGGGGCGCTTTGGTCGGCGTTAATCGCCAGTTTGAGTCCCGGGGTTTTGACGGCTGCATCGACCAATCGCTGCTTGAGGCCATCGGCTGTGACCGGGATGGCATCCGGTCCCAGACGCAGGTTTCCTTTAGGATCGATGCTCACAACCAACGGGGCGCTTTCGTTCGCGCCGGTCTTTTGGGCCTGGGACGATTCGGGTAAAGCCAGCTTGAGCGCGGGCTGCTGCTTGAAGGTGGTGGTGACCATGAGGTAAATCAGCAGAACGATGAGGATGTCGATTAAAGCGACAATAATAATGGCGGGCGGATGCCGCCGTTTATGAACGTAAAAGCGCATGGTTACCTTTTTGCCACCTCTTCGCGGTACTGGCGGCGGATAAATTCATCGCAAATCGTCTCCATCTCGACTGCGATGGTCTCGACTTTTTTGGTGTAATAACTCCAGAAAATCAGCGCCGGGATGGCAATGAGCAAACCCATGAGGGTCGCCCGTAGAATAAGAGAGATGCCTTGGGCCAGCTTGGCGGCATTCTCCAGGCCCTTCTCGCCTACATCACCAAAGACGGTCATCATGCCCAGGATGGTGCCGACCAGGCCCAGCAGCGGCGCAATGCCCACAATGATTTCCAGCACCACCAACCCGCGTTCGAGCCTGGCGATCTCGTGCCGGGCGCGGGTTTGGAGGGCCTCGACATTCTCGACTTTGGGCCAATCCATGTGGTCGGCAGTCAGGATGAGCAGGCTGCTCATGGGGGCGCGGTGCTGCTGGCAAACCCGGCGCAGCATCGGGACATCCTCGGGAGTCTGGCAGGATTGCACCGCCGCCTCGATTTCAACCGGCAGCACCCGGCGCCAGCGCAAGGCAATCCCTCGTTCGATAATAAATGCCAGACCCACAATCGAGGTCAGGCCCAGCAGGACATAAACGATGGTTTCCATAAATCAGTAATAAATGAAGGTGAATTGAATGTTCCGGGTTTCGCCCATCACGCGCCGCATCTCAATCGGCCAAGGCTGAAAAGGGGCGGGGTCCAGGACGGCCTTTTCGCAGATCAACCCAAGGACCTCCCCGGCAGTGTTTTCGGCCATCTCCATATCGGTAACGCGCCCGTCATAGTGCAAAGTGAAGTGCAGCACCACTCGACCGCGGCTGTCCGAGGCGTACTGGCGCTCATCCAACAGGTCATACCAGTGTTGCTCGACCGCCTGGATAAATGCGTAATCGTACGCTCCAAAGGGCGTTCCCTTTACATCCAGTGAAGTATTGAAACGCCGGCTGACTCCGCCCTCCTCTTTCATCTTTTCTCCTGCCAAGCGATTGAAGTCCTGCTTGCGCGCCAGCGCCTCGGCTATCGTCCGCGGTCGTGAAACCGGCGCTTCTCCCGGGTCCTTAGGCGGGCTTGGCTCAGGCTTCGCCATCGTCAGGTCCCCGGGTTCGGGCGTCGGGCGTGGTTTGAGCTCGGGTAGTTCCTTTTGGGCCGGCTGCGGAGGAGGTGTGGGTTGAAGTGGAACAAATTTCGGGCGGGGGACATCGTCAGTTTTGGCGATGTCGGTCTGTTTGCCATTGATAAGCGGAGTGGCGGTGTCTTTGTTCGCGTCCGGGTTTGCGGCCTTGGAACTTTTATCGGAATAGTATTTGGCGTCCTTAGGGGGTTCGGTGGTGGCTTGGAGTGGGGTGACTTCCACGAACATCAGCGGGGCCTCTTGCTGCCTGGGCTGGAGCGGGTTTGGTTTCTTGTTCAACAGCTCCGCCACTTGTGCGAGCGGGCGGAGCCAGGCCGTGTGATGGATATCATACCACGCGAGGAGTTTCTTAGCGCCATAATAGCTGCCGAAAAAAAACAGGTGGATGGCCAATGATATGACCAATGCCCAAACCAGGCGCGAGGCCTCAGCCCGGTCCTGGTGTAATGATGGCGTTCCGGCAACAGACATCAGCTATCATCTTGCCGCACCCCGGCTGGAGGGGCAACTGTTTAGGAAGCGCTCCTAACAAACTTGCCACCCGCCAAATCCCTACCGACACTGCCCGGCATGGCTGTTGAATTGATCAATACGGGCAGCGAGTTGCTTTTGGGCCGGGTTCTCAACACGCACCAGCAATGGCTGTGCCGGCAACTGGCGGACTTGGGCCATGTCGTCAAGCGCCAGGTGGCTGTTCCGGATAACGCCGATTCGATAGAGACCGCCGTCCGTGAAGCCCTCGGGCGGGCGGACCTGATTTTTGTCACAGGGGGTTTGGGGCCCACTTCCGATGACCTGACGCGGGACCGAATAGCGCATTTGCTTGGCAAAACGCTGCGGGAAGATGCTGCTGTCCTCAAGCATATCAGCGGCTTTTTCGAGGCGCGCAACCGCGCGATGCCACAGAAAACGCGGGTTCAAGCCCTAGTGCCTGACGGTGCGCTGGTATTGCCCAACCCGCACGGCACTGCTCCGGGCCTGGCGATTGAGGTGCAACCCAATCTTTTCCGTCCCGGGCGCCAATCGAGCTGGCTCATCCTGTTGCCCGGCCCCCCTCGTGAGTTGCGCCCGATGTTTACTGATTCGGTGATTCCTTTGCTGCGACGCATTCCGGCCGGTGAATCCATTTTTGTATGCCGCACACTGCGCGCCACGGGCACAACCGAATCAGGCGTTGAAGGAAAAATCGGAGGGCTCTTGCTGCAGTTGGTGGAAGCCGGATTGGAATTGGGTTATTGCGCCCGTCCGGGCCAGGTCGATGTGCGCCTGGCGGCCCACGGGCCAAAGGCTGCGGACCTGGTGGCTCAGGCCGAGGCCCTGGTTTGCCCTCAACTTGGGCTCGACCTGTATAGCTCTGAAGAAGAGGAGCTGGAACGGACGCTGGTTCGACTGCTCGCCCAACGCCACGAGACCCTGGCGCTTGCCGAGTCATGCACCGGCGGGAGCATCGCCAATCGAATCACCGATGTGCCCGGCGCCTCAGCCGTTCTTCTCGCCGGCATCGTAGCTTATTGCAACGAGGCAAAGACCAAGTTCCTGGGCGTTGATGCCGCCTCTATATCCCAGCACGGCGCCGTCAGCGAGGAGGTCGCGCGGCAGATGGCCGAAGGCGCGCGGCGCCAAACCGGGGCTGATTATGCCTTGTCGGTCACGGGCATAGCAGGTCCGGCGGGCGGCACGGCGGAAAAGCCGGTCGGCACGGTGTACATCGGTTTAAGCGGCGAGTTTGGCGCCAAGGTCCTTCGAAACTACAATCCTTTGGACCGGGAAACGTTCAAGCAAATCACCGGCCAGCAAGCAATGGACTTGTTGCGGCGAACGATACAAGCAGGGCGCTAAGCCCCGTTGTCACCAATGGCTTCCACCGGGCATCCCTCTTTGGCTTCCTTGCAGCGGGCTTCTTCTTCGGGCGACTCGGGTTGCTTATAGACATAAGAATAGCCGCCGTCTTCATTGCGTTTGAAATTGTCCGGAGCGGTTTCGCGGCACAAATCGCAATCGATGCATTGATTGTCCACGTAATATTTGCCCGCTGTATTTTCAGGGTATTTGTTTGCAACATCAGCCATAAAAATCTTTCAGTTCAGGCGCGCAATATGGGCAGCGCCCCGGGGCATGGCAAGCGCATTAATTCTGGGCATTCTGGGAAACTGTTGTTGGGCGTGGCGGATTGCTGCGTGGTCATGATGGGATTGTCTCACAATCCCGGGCGCCTGGCGGGCGGCTGATAATACGGTCCCCAATACAACTGCCACAGGCGGTCCAGTTGGACGGTCTCGCCATGGCCATCATAAAATGAAACGTTAATCGCCCCTGGCAGCGGCTGATTCATCGGCCAGTACGTCGGAGCCGACGCAGGGCTGTTGCCGTGACGTGGCATAGTCATTGTGCCCATGCTCCAAACATAAGCAGGAGTACAGTCGCGGAGATTGATTGCGGGCCGGTCCGTCGCCGCTGGCTCCAACGTGTTCTCCCTGCACTCGGCGACAACCGGAGTTCACATCGGCTGCTTTATCCAATTCTCCGTCACGAAACAATTTTTACCACCGATCGTTGTACCAAAGTCGTTGTGTCGAAACCGCAGATCTATAGCCTTTTCAAAAAATGACCCATTCATCGCGTAACTTCCTGCCCGACGCTCGTTTTTTGTAGAAGGGACGTTTGGCGCCCCCTTGAAATAATAGAAATCCCACCAGTCGGGAAACATCCAGGCAGAGGCGGCACCCCCATAGTTTCCAAACTCCCGGTTAAAGATAGGATCCGTCCACGAAAGCACTATCGGAGCGCTCGGGCAAATCCACGGAGAGCCGAGCCGTCCAACCTCATTGGCGTACCAGTCACCCAGTTCCGGCTGGTCGAACCTGCCATTCAGCCCGTCTTTAGCCACACCAAAGCTCAGGTTTATCTGCCGTTGATTGCTCAGGCACACCACCGTGTGTGCCTTCCTCTTGGCGCGATTCAGCGCCGGCAGCAGCATCGCGGCCAAAATCGCGATGATGGCGATCACCACCAGCAGTTCAATAAGTGTAAACCCACGAGAATTCGGGGGCTCACCACAAAACAAGCTTGTGCGCATGGCGGTATCTCCGTCTAGTTTCAAACACCATCAACCCCGCTACTAGTACGCAGGTAAATCAAGATCTCACTGGGACTGTCCTCCAGGACGCTGAGCGGGCGCGAATGAATTCTATCGCAAATGATCGCCTCGTTGAGGGATGTTTTAAAATTCTCAGCGCCCGTTAAAGTGGAGATCTCCACGCACCCCTAAAAGTCCTGGCAGTCTGCGCAACTACCGCCGGGGTTGCTGCAGTCACTGCCGCAGGAGCCATAAACTACGACTAACGTCGGCGGGCCAGAAGGTAGATAATACTCTATGGACTCCATTCCCGACGGACAATCGTATGCCACGTTACAATAGGTGGTGTTCCATGCGCACATGGTACCGAGCCCGGTACAGGTCTCGAAGTTCCAGCCAACGAGGTCATCATACGAGGAGTCGGTAGTGATGTCGCACTCCTCGCCATTTATATCGACTATGGTGTCGGGTGGGGGGTTCAGAACGTTTCGGCAAGCGTCCGTGTTGCTTGGTTGGTAACAGCACGCATGAAGGGCGTAGCTGCCCACCACGAGCGCCGCCCAAATGGCGGCAATGCACATTATATTTGTGTTTCTTCGTCTCATATTACTGCTTTGGTTTTGGTTTTCTTTTTCTCTTTTGCGATCGCCACGGCTACGACGCTCGCCGTGGCAATGCAAAAGAAGAAATAGCTCGCAGAGCGAATCTGCCGCTTTCAATCTGCGAGTTCAAACTGCGCCCGGCATGCGGTTGCTCTTGGGGGTACTCAATCGACAAGCCGGTCGGCCGGCCACTCCCATTCACCTGCAACTTGGCCTTAAAAACCCGACCAAGCCAGTCGGTTCCCTGAGTAGA
>DASYZB010000052.1 GCA_035946615.1 Verrucomicrobiia bacterium | reverse complement strand
GCAGGCACGAAGACTCGGCCTTGGTTTGCTGGGTCCATCCCTCCGAAAATGATAGAAGTCCCCAAAGTGAAAAGGCCGGCGACGAGTATGCTCCCCTTAATACGGTTGCGCTTTCGTTCGCGTCGTATCTCAATAAGTTCTACCGACGTTCGCTTTTTCCACACGGCAGTCAGGTGGTTTAACGATTATTCAATGAACCATCCATTCGTATTTTGAACCATGCCAGTCCAATGCGCAATGAGGTCAGGTGGGATGGGTTGGGGATTGCTGGGGGGCATTTGGAGACCATCGGCCGCCGGGGTTCGGGCAATGGTGGGTTTTGGGGGGAGCATATTGGAGGCTTTGGGGTTGAGAGGGGCTTACGCTGTGTTTTCAGATTTGAGGAGGGGCGGGGACGGGCCGTCCCCGCCCCGGCGCTGGTGTTGAATACCTTGGGTTAGTCCGTTATGCGCCGGCGGTGAGGAGGGCGGCGGTGGCGTCCACGGCGCAGTAGTCGAAGTCGATTTCTTCGATGAAGCGGACGGCGAGTTGGTCATTGATGAACAACAGTGGTGGGGAACGCGGATTTGGGATTCTATTTAGCCTATGTTTTTGAGATAATGAGCGCGTGAGACCGGGACGGCGGACATTTCTGATCGCGGTAGCATGCGTGGCGGCGGGGATCATCCTCGCAGTCACGTGGCCTGGGGAGAGGGAGCCGGAATGCCAGGGGAAGAAGCTGAGCGAGTGGCTGGCGATTTGTGACAGGGCTCGCAGCACCGTCTTGACCGAGGAGGAGGCCAAAAGGGCTGAGGAGGACTGGGCGCGGAGCTCTGGGGCGGTAAGGTGTATCGGGACCAATGCGATTCCGCTCCTGCTTCGGTGGATCGACTATGCTATGCCGCGCTGGCGGTGGGACTTGATTCGGTTTGGGTACAGACATGCGGGGCAGTCGATGGAAAACCGCAGGGTCCAGCATTTTCTCTCCGGAACCAGGGGGGGTGCGCGCGGAGTTGGCGGCAGAGAGCTTCGAAATACTTGGACCGGAGGCACGCGGGGCGGTTCATGAATTGGAAAGACGAATGAGGCTGGGGGATAGGCGCGCGGCGGGTGGCTTTGGCGTATATAGGTAAGGATGGATTTGCTGCGCTCATGGGCGTTCTCAGCGACCCCAAAGCCACAAACCGCTCGACGGTTGCTACTTGTATTGGAGGGATGCGAGGGATTGGGACCAACGCCGAACAGGCCGTGCCGTTGCTCGTTGAGGCGCTGAGCGGAAAGGATTCGCGTTTGGCTACGACAGCCGCCATGGCCCTGGGGGAGCTTCATTTGGACGCGGCTGTTGCCGTGCCCGCCCTGACAAACTGTTTGAGCAGCAGCGATCCAAGGATGCGCAGCTTGGCCGTCACTTCTTTGCAATTCTTTGGGCCAGAGGCGGGCTCTGCGGCGCCCGCTCTCGCCGCTATGTTGGGTGACCCGGATTACTGGGTGCGCTTGGCCGCTACGAATGCGCTGAGGGCGGTCTCGCCAGGGGCGGTGCAGGGGCGTGGTGTCGGCGGGGTTCATTAATGTGGGAGTGCGGGCTGGATCGGGTTGGGTTTTGGGGCGAAAGCGGCAGAGGACTGCCGCAGTCCACGACGCTGGCGCGCGGGACTGGGCCGGAGGTGGGGTAATGTGGGTGGGAGTTTTCACGGTTGAACATCGAACGTTCAGCTTCGAACGTCGAACATCGAACGGGGCTGTTTGCCGGGGGTTGTTTGGGGTGGGGCGGAGGTGGCCGTTCGCTGCGACGAAGGGACACGGAAAGCCAGCCGCCAATCTTGATCAGAGACTCCTTACGTCGTCTCCTACACAGTCTCCCACAAAGGTTTGGAACTGACCTGGAACTGACCTTGTCATTGGGCCTGCTCACCGCTGGGCGGCGGCGAAGGGCGCCTGCGCCTTGCGCACAGTGATTCAACCTGTTCTAATTTAAGTCGTTGCGCGATGCGCAAAGGACGTGGAAATAGTTGTTGCAGCCGGAGATGCATTTGCTATATTCCGCGTTCCGTTTGCCTCTTTGGTGGCAAGGCGGGCGCGAATTTTTATTACACATGCCGACAATTAATCAATTGGTCCGTCAAGGGCGAAGCAAGCTGAAGCGCAAATCCAAATCGCCGGCGTTGCACAACTCGCCTTTTCGGCGGGGCGTTTGCATCCAGGTGATGACGCGGACGCCGAAGAAGCCCAATTCGGCGATGCGCAAGGTGGCCAAGGTGCGGTTGACCAACGGGCACGAGGTGATTGCTTATATCCCGGATGAAGGCCACAACCTGCAGGAGCACTCGATTGTTTTGGTCCGAGGCGGAAGGGTCAAGGATTTGCCCGGGGTGCGCTATCATATTGTCCGTGGGACACTGGACGCTGCGGGGGTGGAAAAGCGCCGCGTCAGCCGGTCGAAGTACGGTGTCAAACGCCCCAAACCGGGGGCCAAACCAGCGGCTGCGGCAGCGCCTGCGGCGGCCGCGCCAGCGGCTTAACGGTTTTATTCTTAACCAACCTTTGTAAGGCAAACCATGTCACGTCGTCGCCAAGCAACCAAACGGCCAATCATCAAAGACGCAAAGTTCAACAGCACCTTGGTGTCGCGCCTGGTGAACACGGTGATGGGCCAGGGCAAAAAGACCGTTGCCCAACGCATCGTTTATGGCGCGTTCGATCAGATAGCCACGAAGAACCCGGCGACCAACCCGCTGGATATTTTGCAGCGCGCGGTGGACAACGCCAAACCGCGTCTGGAGGTGAAGGCGCGCCGGGTGGGCGGGGCCACATACCAGGTGCCGCTGGAAGTGCCGGCCGACCGTCAATTCGCGCTTGCCTTGCGCTGGCTGGTGGATTTTGCCGATAACCGCAAAGGCATTCCGATGAAAGAGGCCCTGGCCTCGGAAATCCTGGATGCGTACCAAGGGCAGGGCAATGCCATTCGCAAACGCGACGAGGTGCATAAAATGGCCCAGGCTAACAAGGCGTTTGCACATTTCCGTTGGTAGGATACTTTAATTGCAGTACGCCCCGATGGCCGAAAGTTCTCGGGGCGTTTTTATTCCCAAACGAAGCCACAATATAGAATCGGAGACTTTAGATGGAAGCAGTCGCAGAAAAGACCAAACCGGCGCAAGCCGTTTCGCCCAATTCGCCCAACCGGCCTTACCCGATGGAGCGCACGCGCAACATTGGGATTGCGGCCCATATTGATGCGGGCAAAACGACCACCACCGAGCGCATCCTCTTTTACACCGGGCTCATCCATAAGATGGGCGATGTGGATGACGGCAATACGGTGACCGACTGGATGGAGCAGGAACGCGAGCGGGGCATTACCATCACCTCGGCGGCGACGACTTGTTACTGGACCCAGAAAGAGGACGGGACTTATAAGTCGTTTCAAGGGGTCCCGCACCGGGTTAATATCATTGACACTCCGGGCCACGTCGATTTCACCGCTGAAGTCGAGCGTTCGATGCGCGTTCTGGACGGGGCGGTGGCCGTGTTTTGCGGCGTTGCCGGCGTGCAACCCCAATCCGAGACTGTTTGGCGCCAGGCCACCAAGTACAAGGTCCCCCGAATCGCGTTCGTGAACAAAATGGACCGGACCGGGGCGAACTTCGAGAACGCCCTGAGCGACATGCGCAAGAAACTCGGGGCCTATGCGTACCCGATTTTCCTGCCGATCGGGAAAGAGGAGAATTTTCGCGGCGTCATCGATGTGGTGAACCAAAAGGCCATCGTCTATGACGAAAGCGACGAGGTTGGGTTGAAGTACCAAATCACCGATATTCCGGCTGATCTGAAGGATACGGCCCAGGCGGCGCTGGCGGAGTTGATCGACGCCGTTTCGAACAAGGACGATCATATTGCGGAGTTAGTCATCGAGAATAAATCGATAACGCCCCAGGAACTCAAGCCGGCCATCCGCCGGCTGACGTGCCGGATTGACATGATCCCGGTGCTTTGCGGCTCGGCTTTCAAGAAGCGCGGCGTCCAGCCGTTGGTTGATGCTGTCATCGATTACCTGCCATCTCCGCTGGACGTGCCCCCTGCGGCAGGCGTAGCCCCTGACTCGAATCAGCCGGTTGAAGTGCCCTCGAATGATAACGGCAAGTTTTGCTCGCTGGCCTTTAAACTCTGGACTGACCCGTATGTTGGCAAGCTGGTTTTCTTCCGTGTCTATAGCGGGCATCTCAAGAAAGGCGATGTCATTTACAACCCACGCACACGCAAACGGGAGCGCGTCAGCCGCGTGTTGATGATTCAGGCCGACAAGCGAATTGATGTCGAGACCACCTTTGCGGGGGATATCGCGGCGTTGGTGGGCATTCGCAATATTACAACCGGCGATACCCTGTGCGACGAGGATTTCGAGATCATGCTCGAACCGCCTACGTTCCCGGAACCGGTCATCTCGATGGCGGTCGAGCCCAAGACCAAGGCTGATCGCGAAAAGATGAGCGAGGGCCTGCAACGGCTCGCCGAGGAAGACCCCACCTTCCGCTGCTTTACCAACGAGGAGACCGGCCAGCTCATTATCGCCGGCATGGGCGAGTTGCACCTGGAGATTATCCGCGACCGCTTGTTCCGCGAGTTCAAGGTGGCGGCCAATGCGGGCGCGCCGCAGATCGCCTACCGGGAAACGGTGACCAAAGCCGCCGAAGGCGAAGGCAAATTCATCCGCCAATCCGGCGGGCGCGGACAATATGGCCATGCGATGGTCACCCTGGCGCCAAACGAGCGCGGCAAAGGGGTTGAAATCGAGAATAAAATTGTTGGGGGCGCGATTCCCAAGGAATACATCCCGGCGGTTATTGACGGGGTGGAAGAGGCAATCGCCGGGGGCGTGCTGGCCGGTTACCCCGTTGTGGATGTGAAGGTCGAGGTTGTCGATGGCACCTTCCACGAGGTGGATTCGAGCGAACTGGCCTTCAAGATGGCCGGCATTTTCGCCCTCAAAGACGCCGCGAAGAAGGCCCATCCGATCCTGCTCGAGCCGATTATGAAGGTGGAGGTTACCACCCCCGACGAGTACCAAGGCGACCTGCTGGGTGACATCAACCGGCGGCGGGGCAAGATTGTCAATATCGAGGCCAAGGATAGCTCGACGGTGCTCAGCGCCGAAGTGCCCCTGGCGGAAATGTTCGGTTATGCCACGGCGATTCGCTCGCTATCCAAGGGCCGCGCGGCCTATTCCATGGAGCCGTTCCGCTTCGAGCCGGTGCCGAACAACATCGTCACGGGAATCCTCGATGCCGCCAAAGGCAAGCCGGCGGCAAGGGCGTAGCGGCAGCTTATCGGCAGAACGGGCGGCTCAGGCCTTGGGAGTATCCAAACAGGCTATCCTGAGGCCCCCCATTCGTCAGGCGGCTTTCCTTCGCAACCGGCTTATCAGGGCCTTGCGGAGACTCGGCCCACCGAGAGTGAACTACAGTACGCTGGCGCCGGCGGCGGGGCGCGACACGAAAAGAGTTGGTTTAATTCGCGTCCGCGTTTCGTATTCAGCGGCCACCCGATCGGAAATAGCAGGCACTTTGTCCGCTTGCACCAGAGCGACGGTGCAACCGCCGAAGCCGCCGCCGGTCATCCGGCAGCCATAAACGCCGCCTTGGAGGCCGATGGCTTGGGCTATCTCGACGATGGTATCCAGTTCAGAACAGCTCACCTCGTAATCATCTCTCAAAGAGGCATGGCTGGCATACATCAGTTGACCGACTGTGGGCCAATTGGCTGCCCGCACGCCCTCGGCGGCATGGGTTGTGCGTTCGATTTCCCCGATAACGTGCCGGGCACGGCGATAGACCACCGGCTCCATTTTGTTGCGGGCGCCTTCAAGTTGCCCGGCATCGGCGTCGCGGAGCGAGGCCACACCAAGTATCTTCGCCGCTTGTTCGCACTGCGCGCGGCGTTTGGCATATTCGCCTCCGGTCAGCTCGTGTTTCACATTGGTGTTGGTGATGAGCAACTCGACGGCGAGGTCGCTCATGGGGACCAAAACGGTTTCCCGTGAGCGGCAATCGAGCAGAAGGAGGTGGTCTTTGCGTCCCATGACAGAGATGAACTGGTCCATTATGCCGCAAGGCATGCCGGCGTATTCATGCTCCGCTTTTTGGCAGAGCAAGGCCTTTTCGACAGGATCGAGTGTCTTGCCGGTGATGGCTTCCAGCAGGGTCGCCGTCGAGACTTCCAGCGCCGCGCTGCTGGATAAGCCGCCGCCCAGCGGAACAGTCGAGTGAATCAACGCATCGAACCCTGGCGGAGTGATGCCACGCCCGATGAACCTGGCGATCACGCCCAACGGGTAATTAAACCACGCGCCCTTGGCGCCGGGCCGAAGCGCTTTGGCAGTATCGATGCGGGCGACCTCCTCTTCGGCAGTCGAGCGGAGTTCGATGACGCTGCCACCGCGCCCGCCAGGCGCGGCTGCTATGACCGTGTATCGATCGATGGCCATCGGGAGGACGAAGCCGTCATTATAGTCCGTGTGTTCGCCGATGACATTCACGCGCCCGGGCGCCGCAGCAATCCAAAGCGGCGGGCGGCCATAGGTTTTGGCGAAGCGGTCCGCCACTTCACTTCCAAGGTCCTTTAGGGTCATAAAAGAATCGCTGTAGCCTGCCCAGGTTCACCGGACTGCGAACTTGTGGACTGTGGTTTGCCGGTAGGTTTGCCCTGGCCGCAGGATGGTCGATGGGAAATTTGCGTGGTTCACGGAATCGGGGAAGTGCTGCGTTTCGAGGCAAAAGGCATGGTGCTGTTGATAAACAATACCGCTTTTGCCACGGAGCGTGCCATCCAGGTAATTGGCCGTGTAAAGCTGAACGCCGGGCTGGGTCGTATGGACTTCGAGCACCCGGCCACTCGCCGGCTCGTACACACGGGCCGCCAGCGCCAGCGCCTGGCCACCGCTATCGAGCACATAATTATGGTCGTAACCAAATTCCTCGCCGCGCATTTGGGAAATGCGCGCGCCAATGGTTTTTGGGGAAGTGAAATCCAGCGGCGCGCCTTTGATCGGTTTGATTTCGCCGGTTGGGATAAGGGTGCTATCGCTCGGGGTGTACTGGCTGGCAGCGATCATCAGTTCGTGTCCAAGCACATCACCTTGGCCTGCGAGATTGAAGTACGAATGGTTGGTGAGATTCAGCGGAGTGGCCTTATCGCTGACGGCGGTATAATCGATGCGCAGCTCATTTTGATCCGTTAACGTCATCAGCACGGTGGTTTCGATCCGGCCAGGATAGCCCTCCTCGCCGTCAGGGCTGGTGTAGGTAAATTGCACCGAAGTGCCCGGTCGCGGTTCAGCTTTCCAGAGCGCTTTATCGAAGCCTTTGATGCCCCCATGAAGATGATTCGGCCCGTTGTTGATGGCCAATTGATAAGTCTTGCCATCCAGGGTGAATCGGCCCTTGGCAATCCGGTTGGCGACCCGCCCCACCGTGCAGCCGAAATAAGGGTGTTTCTGCAGATATTGCCCAAGATTGTCAAACCCGAGGACGATGTCGCCCAGAGTGCCGGCGCGGTCCGGCACGTGCAACTCAGTGATGATGGCGCCATAATTGGTGATGCGCGCGATGAGGCCGTTGGCGTTCGTCAACGTGAACAGTTCAACCGGCGTGGAATCGGGCAGTTTGCCGAAACTGGATATTTGGACATTAGCTTTCATCCCTAAAAGGGCTGTTCAACCGCACTTCCTGGGAGGGCCATGGCGGTTTTAACGGTTTTTAGCGGCGGGAGGCGATTTCCTTCGGGTCAGATGACTCTGTTTCCGGCTCAGGCTGCGGTGGCTTGCGGCTGCCGCGCCAAGCCATCATCAGCATCCAACCGCCGAAAACCAGCAGCACCAATCCCCAATAGAGGTTCAGGTTCAGGCCGAGCGACCTTTTATACAGCTCCGCATCGGAGGAAGTGAAGATGCCATAGAGCGTGAGCATCAGCCCAACCAGCGAGAACATGAGGCCGATAGGCCAACGAATATCCAGACCCATAATCAGTTTCTTTCTTTGTTAACGGAAAACCAGGTTCAAGACAAGGCACCCGGCCAACAGCGCCATCCCGAGGGTTGCCGGACGCAGGTACCAGGCCTTCTCATCATCGCGCAGCTTGGGTGTGAGGGAATAAACCAGTCCTTTGAGTTCTTCATCCGATTTGGCGCGGCGCGTAGCCAGAGAGATAGTGAACGTGAGAGTGAAACAAACAATGAATGCGAAGCTGGCCAGCCAGAAGTTCTGGGCCATTTCGCTGTGGAAAACCTTCAGCACGGCCAAATACCCCCCTTTGACTCCTGGGGCGTTTCCGGCGGCAATAGTCAGGGAGTGGAAAAGGGCCGAGGCGCCAATGCCGCCGAAGAGCCCAAGGAAGGCGCCTGTCCCGGTGGTGCGCGCCCAGAACATGCCGAGCAGGAAGGTTGCAAAGAGCGGCGCATTGACGAATCCGAACACAAGCTGAATGATGTCCATCGCGTTGTTGTACTGCCTGGCAAAGTAGGCGCAGGCAATGCTGAACAGGATGCCCACCACCGTGATGAACTGGCCCATGCGGAAGTAGTGCCGGTCGCTTTTGTTGGGGGCCATGTAGGCCTGGTACAAATCATAGGTCCAGACGGTGTTGAAGGCCGTCACGTTGCCAGCCATGCCCGACATGAAAGAGGCCAGCAGGGCCGTCAGCGCCAACCCAAGGAGCCCGTTCGGACAATATTTTTTTACCAACGACAAAATAACTCCGTCGTAATCATATTCAGCGACGGAATTGTAAAGGCCCTCTTTGATCTGGGCATCGGACAGTTGGGGGGCGTCTTTGATGAGGGTCGCGACCCTTTCTCCGCTCATTTTGCGGCCCATGGCGCTCGTGACCGCTGCCACACCCGCCGGAGCCGGCTGGTTGGCAGACGATTTGACGGCTGCGACGGCCTGGTCATAGACCTGCGAACTAATGATGGGCGGTGGGATGCGATAGTTCTTGTTGGGCATCGAGGTCAGTGCCACGGCGATCATCCCTGGCACAATCACCAGCATCGGGAAAAGCATTTTGGGCACCGCCGCTATCAGCGGTGTGCGCCGGGCGGCTCCCATGTTTCGAGCGGCCATCGCGCGCTGGACCACGAGGAAATTGGTGCACCAATAGCCGAAGGAAAGAACGAACCCGAGACCAAACACCATCGCAAAGACATCGACGCCCATTGGATTTGCCTTCGACCCGCCGAGCAACGGTTTCCAGGCGCTGGTCCAGGCGTCCGCAGCATAGGCCTTGGTGCCCAAGTTGAAAGCAGCCGGGTCCTGGGCGACCGTTTGCAAGGAATGGTTCATCGCGCCCCATCCGCCAAGGTCTTTCAGGCCCAGAAAGACCACCGGCGCAAAGCCCAGCACGATCATAAAGAACTGAAGCACCTCAGTGTAAATGGCTGAGGTCAGACCGCCCTTAAGGACATAGACCAGCACCACCGCAGAACAGATCCACAGGGCCATGTGGTAGTTCCAACCCAGAAGCTGGTTGAGCAGCTTGGCCAGTGCGTTCATGGAGATGCCCGAGGCAAACACCGTCATCACCGCAAAGGCAATCGAATTCAAAGCCCGCACCCGCTCATCGAACCGCATTTTGAGGTACTCGGGCACCGAGCGCGCCTTGGACCCGTAATAGAAAGGCATCATGAAAATCGCAAGGAATATCATCGCCGGGATGGCGCCCACCCAGTAGAAATGGCAGGTGGCGATGCCGTATTTGGCGCCGCTGGCGGCCATGCCCACCAATTCGAGCGCGCCCAGATTGGCTGAAATGAAGGCCAACCCGGTCACCCAGGCGGGAATCGACCGGCCCGATGTGAGGAAATCCGAGGAACTCTTCAAATAGCGCCGCAGTGTGAACCCGATCCCAACGACGAACGCGACATAAATCAGCAGGATGGCGTAGTCAATCAGGTGGAGTTCGGCGCTTTGCATAATTCGATGAGATTCGAGCTAAAGCGGTTCTAAGGATTTTCCCCGCCAATGTCAATCAGGAGAAAAAAGAACGATTAGCCGCAAAGGAACGCACAGAACGCAAAGACTTAAGCTTTCGCTTTGCGTTCTCTGGCGGCTGTTATTTGAGGACTTACGAGGACGAAAACGAGAACGACCAAGGATGCGGCCTATTCACAGCACCAATTCCGCTTCGTTATGGCGCAGGTAATTCAGCAATGCCTCGATGCCGATGAGTTGGGTCAGCGCTGCCTTTTGGTTCGGATTGCGCAACATCTTGTAATGAATGAGCCGCTCCCCCAGTTCGACAATATACAGAAAGCCGTGCTCAAGCTTCCACAGTTGCCCCGCTTCCAGCCGCCGCAGACGGTTTCTTTCCTCGATTTGCATATAACAACACAGACACATCCGGGAGGTGTTTTGTTTCCACAAAATGCATTACATTTTTGTAAGCTGTCTTTACATTCAATGCCGTATTCTGTATCAGAACCCGTGTTGGCTCGTTCTCTGCAATCGGATTTGCTAAACTCAAATTCAGAAGACCACATGCGCACCTTAATTGTCCCCGCTTTGAATTGTCGGATAGTTCCGCTCATTTTTTGCTGCCTCTTGTCCGGCTCGCTGGCGGCCAAAGAGCCTGGCGAAATGGAGCGGCGCGTCGAAGAACTGCTTTCGCAAATGACGCTGGTCGAAAAGATCGGCCAGATGACGCAGGTCGATATGAACGCCCTGAAAGACAAGGCGGACCTCGCGCGATACGGCATCGGCTCGATGCTCAGCGGCGGTGATTCGGACCCGCCGGACATCACAGCGGCGGGTTGGTTGAAAGCCTGCGAGGGGTACCAAACCTGGGCGTTGAAGTCGCGGCTGAAAATCCCGCTCGTTTATGGCATTGACGCCGTGCACGGCCACAACAATGTGGATGGGGCGGTTATCTTTCCACAGAACATCGGTCTGGGGGCGACCCATAACGCGGGGCTGGTGGAAAAAGCGGAGCGGATAACGGCCCTGGAAATCGCTGGAACTGGAATTCACTGGGCATTTGCGCCGTGCGTGGCGGTGGCGCAATGCGAGTCGTGGGGGCGCACTTACGAGAGTTTCAGCGAGTCGCCGCAACTGGTCTCCGAGTTGGGCGCTGCGGCCGTTAAAGGCATCCAAAGCCCGCTGCCTAACGGCGGGACCGTCCTGGCCTGCGCGAAACATTTCCTCGGTGATGGCGGGACACAAAACGGGATCGATCAAGGCAACACCGTGTGCGATGAGGCGACTTTGCGCAAACTGTACCTTGCGCCCTACGTGGCGGCCATCCAGGCAGGCGCCGGCTCCATCATGGTTTCCTATAGCAGTTGGAATGGGGAGAAGATGCACGGAAACAAACGCTTGCTCACCGATGTGCTAAAAGGCGAACTAGGTTTCCAAGGCTTCCTGGTCAGCGACTGGGCCGCAATCGACCAACTCTCAAGCGATTATAAAAACGATATCGAGCGCTCCGTCAACGCCGGTTTGGATATGGTCATGATTCCGAACGGGCCAGGACAGAAAAATAATTATGTCGAGTTTATCGACCTGCTCACCCAACTGGTCGGAGAGGGGCGCGTGACGCAAGCGCGCATCGATGACGCCGCGCGCCGGATACTGCGGGCTAAGATAAAGATGGGCCTTTTTGAGCATCCTTATTCGGACCCAAAGCTGGTTGCTGCAGTCGGCTCGAAGGCGCACCGCAAAGTAGCGAGGGAATGCGCGCGCCAATCGCTGGTCCTGCTGAAGAATGAAAACCATGCGCTGCCTTTTTCGAGAAAGCTCAAACACCTGGCCGTGATTGGCAGAGCGGCGGATGATTTGGGGATGCAATGCGGCGGATGGACCATTAGCTGGCAAGGCAAGCCCGGCGAGGTGACGCACGGCGGCACGACCTTGCTGGCCGCTATTCGAAAAGCAGCCGGGCGCCATACCGAAATTACCTGGTCGGCGGACGGCAGCGGCATTGCGGGAGCCGATGCGGTGCTGGTGGTTCTGGGCGAGCAACCCTACGCCGAGATGAAGGGGGACCGGACGGACCTGCGGCTCACGCCCGAGGACCTCGCTCTGGTCCAGGTTGCAAAGAAGACCGGCGCCCCGGTGGTCACGGTTCTGCTCTCCGGGCGTCCGCTGGTCCTTGGGGAGGCATTGGATGCCAGCGACGCTCTGGTTGCCGCATGGTTACCCGGAACGGAAGGCGAGGGTGTGTCAGACGTGCTATTTGGCGCTTACAAACCAACCGGCAAACTGCCTCGCACCTGGCCGAGAACCAACGCGCAGCTCTGCGATACGATGAATCGTCCCGACAGCGAGCCGCCGCAATTCCCATTCGGATTCGGGCTGACCTATTGACCGGCCTGGGCAAGTTCCAGCGGCTCGGTTTTTTTGATCGGCTGAGCCGGTGCTTTGAGCACGTCCATGAACCCGCGAATTGCCCCCAGGAGCGCATGGGCGTCGGTTTGATCGAGCCGCTTGAGGACACATTCCCATCGGAAGGCGAAGCTGCCGGCGGGATCGTATTTGGACCCCTTGAACATATTATCGAAGGCGCGGCGGCGTTTGCGGTAATCGCCCTGGACGTGAAGGAACTGCTCGCGCAGGGCGGAGAGATAGAGTTCAGCGAACTCCGCCGGATTCGAAACAATAGCCGCCCGGGTATTCACTGGCCGGGCATAATCCGCAGCAAAGGCCTCGAGCGGCACGAGATATTCGGTGAAAGCGCCGCTGTGGTCGCCGACAAGGATTTCACTGGGCAATCCATCGTCGTCTTCGCGGACGACTTCATCCCCATCATCAAAGGCGCATCGGGCGCTGTGGAAGGAGCGCCCGACGATGAGGCTTGCAGCCGCCGCGCGGCCCAGCAGGGAAGCCAGTTTCGCGGCATAGCCTGGGCGCGAGTAACGGTCGAGGGGCAATTTGTCCGTTGCGATTCCAGGCAGGTACTCCCGTTCAAAATAAGTGGTGCGAATGGCCTGGCCGCGATGAGTGGCATTGTCGCCCTGGTAAGTCTCGCTTAACTGGCGCATGAAAAGCCGCCGGCACATGTTCATGCCCAATTGGCGGCAACCCAGCCGGCGGTCCAGCCAATAATCCGTATATTCGGCGCTCTCCTGGATGGATTGCAGGAGCGGTTTGCCTTCGTCCAAATGTTCCCAAACACCCCACTTTTGCAGACGCAGGAACCGCTTGAGGGGCTCCGGCTCGCTTGTGGCGCGAAACTCTACCATAAACACGGCGCGACGGCCCTCCTTTTGCGGGCGGTCCAGGGAGAGGGATTCGGGGACACAACCCAGGTTGATGTATTCCAAATCGCCGTACTCGCGGACTAGATTGAAAATGATCGCCTTGGCCCTCGGGTCGCAGAGCCGGCGCAAATCGGGTTGCTCGGGGTGCGCCGCTGCCTCATCGAACACCGAATCCAGCAGGAATTCCCCCTCTTCAAAACGGCCCCCGGCAAGCCATTCGATCTGAAGAAAGAATTCCGGGCTTAATCCGGCAAGGGCTTGTTCGGTTTCCGCCTCGTTGCCGTCGAGGAATAAGGTCGAGAGCATGCGCCTGGACCAGGTCTTGTTCTGGCAATCGTCTTTGCGTAACTCTTCATCGACAGCCAAACGGAACAGCCCCTTCAACTCCTCGAATTTGGCGCGCAACTGTTCTGGGCTGAGTTGTGCGAAAATGGGGCCGGCGAATTGGCCGGCGCCGAACCGCTTGGAATCAGCGGCAAAAAAATCCAACTCAGGCCGGTCAAAGCGGTTACGTCTCAGCGAGTAATTGGCGATTTCCTGCAAATGGCGCGCCAGTTCCGGGGTATCCAGCCGCTGAAGGCCATCAAATTCCTGGCAGGTCAACCAGCGGGTGCCAGTCAGCCGGTTGTAATAATAAATGGGTAGCCCATCAATGCCGACCTTTGAAGCCATCAACAATCGCTCTTTTGCCTCGAGGGTTTTGGGCAGCGAGCTGAGCCGCCAGCATTCGCCGCGCCTCTTAATCGCTTCGCGCACGCGCGAGTCGGACACGGAAAGGAATTTGACCTGGCGTTTAGAGACCAGGCCTTGCAAGAAGTCATCTGCCGCCAGCGCCAGCTCCATCCGGTCCGGATCGGGCCGGATTAGGATATGGTCCGCCTCGAAAACCAGGTCCACCGAGTTCACCGACAAGTCCTGTTCCTCTTCGGGTGTCAGCGGGGCGTTGGCCTGAGCCGCCCGCCGGGTATTGAGAAGATCGATAAAGTTGGCGCGTTGCCAGGCATGAACTGCAGGCGGCTTGGTATAGAGTGCGGCGAACTGCGGGAACAGAGTGCCGATGCGGGTGGCCTGCCGGCCCGCTTCATCGCGCTCAAAGGGGTGAGGCCCAATCAGCTCAAGTGCCATGCAGCTTTGAGAAGGTCAGCGCGCGAGATCGTGCAATTTGGCCTCAGAGAAGACCGATTCACGTTCAATGATTAGAATCTCCTTCCGCGCAACTGAATTATTGCCTTCACAACAAACCTGTAAACCCGCGGGCGAGCTTCTTCAATCAAATAGTGTGTCGGAACCTGGCGCCGCCGCTAAATCGGGGCTATTTCCCCAGCATCTTGGCCACGATAAAAATCAGAATGGCTCCGCCAAGGCCGCCGCCCAGCAGTAAATAAAGGATGGAAAAACCGATGGCCCCAAACATTGGAATGAACAGCATCATAATTGTCGGTAGCTCGCTGGCGGTTTTGCCAACAGCTCCTGGACACAAGCTCAATCGCAACGTGGTCCAAAGCCATGGGGTGTTTTGCTGGAAAGCTTTGGCACTTGTAAGGCATGAAGAATGTTGAACCTCGGAGGCGCGGAGATACGGAGGGCGGCAACCGGTTATCCGCGTTATCGCGGACAGGTCCAATTGAGACAGTTGTCCCCAGAACTGGTGACTGGCAGGGGACAGGGGCTGGGGTATGGTATGGGCGTGTGGACGATGCAAAAACGCAGTAATCAGGCCGTGTGTGGCTGATAGGCGCATGTCTGCGGCGCCGCATCGGGCGATGATTTAGTGCTGTTCTCGTTGTCGTGATGTGCTTTGAGGCCGGGTGAAAAGCCCGGCCTTTTAGTTTCCAGCCCAGCCGCATGCTTGCGCGCCTCTTCCAGGTTTTGACGTTGCTGCTTTCCACGTGCGCTACGACCGCGTTCGCAGCGGCTGGAGACGATTTTACGCTCCTGGAGCACGGCTGGTTTGAGGCGCGCACGATTTATTTTCACACCTATAGTTGCGGCCCAACTCAGGAAGTGGCCAAGCTGGCCGGACGCCTGGAGCAGTTCCGGGAAACCTATGCTACCCTGGCCGGGACGCAGGCGGTTGCCTCCCCGCCCATCATCGTGCTGGCCTTCCCGGACCACGCATCGCTAAAGCCCTTTTTGCAACTTTACCATGGGCAACCGGCCAATCTGGCTGGGTTCTTTAGCCGGGGCAGTGACGAGAATCTCATTGTATTGTCGCTGGCCGACACCGCCGAGGGTTCGCTCCAAACCATCTTTCACGAATTTGCGCACTTGCTGTTCCGCCGCAATGAGCAAGTCTGGCCTTTATGGCTCAAGGAGGGGATGGCTGACATTTATTCGACGTTCGAGGTGGCGGGGCCGCATAGGGCCCGGATTGGCAAGCCACCCGAGCTTTATTTGCGTCTTTTGGAAAGGCAGCCCCTGATGTCCCTCGAAAAGCTATTCGCGGTGAACCATGATTCGCCAGAATACAACGAGCGGGAGAAGCAAGGGATGTTTTATGCCGAATCGTGGTTATTGACGCATTACTTGATGATCGGCGACAAGGGGGCGCACCGAACGCGTTTCGGCGCCCTGACACGCCTGCTCGCGGCCGGGGAGGCGCCGAAGGCCGCATTTGTGAACGCTCTGGGGAGTCCCTTGCCGGTGATGGAGAAGGCGCTACGGGATTACCTGGACCGCGCCAGTTTCGAGCCGCTCACATTAGCCGTTCACGCCGATTTGCTCGCCCCCCAGCCGCTGGCGATGCGACGCCTTTCACCCGTTGAGACCTGTTTTCGTCTCGGGGACGAACTGTTGCGTGTGGGCCGATTCGAGGAGGCTGAGGCCTATTTTCAACATGCGGAAAGGCTGGCGCCGGCTGGCCCGCTTGGGGTTGAGGGGCTTGGCCTGCTGGCTGCCGAGCGCGGCCAACACGCCGAGGCAATGCGTTATCTTGAGCAGGCCATCCGGCTCGGTTCGCAAAGTTACCTGGCACATTTTGCTTATGCCCGCGAGAAGTTCCGCCTCACTGCCAAGGCGCCGGACACCTACGGGCGCCTCGAAAAAGAACGGGCGTCCGAGATTGAGGCTGAGTTGGAGAAGTCTCTGGCTTTGATGCCCAATTTTGGCCCAGCGCATCACTTGCTGGGTTTTGTTCAAATGTTGCAAGGGGAAGACCTCGGGGCAGCCGAGAAACATCTCGAACGCGCGATTCAACTCGAACCGGAGAACCCGGCTTACCTGCTGGCGCTGGCGCAGGCGGAATTATTTCAACGTCAGCCTGCAGCCGCGCGGCAGACCTTGGAATTGCTGTGCCGGCCTTATGTCGATGAGCAGTTACAGGCCCAGGCGCGGCGCTTGATCGAATCGGTGAAGGGTGAGGAATAGATTACTTGGTCTGGGCAAAGAGCATCATAACGCGCGGCCCTTTATCAGTCCTTACCTGGTAGCGTTCCTCGTCGGGGCCATGCGGCACGGCCAGGCCATCGCAAGTTTTGTCGTAGGTGGGATGGCCATCAACCAGGAGCATGTAATGATGCGTCCGGTTGCCCTGAATGTGGTGGAGCGTCACGTGCCAGGCATCCAGAACGCCATCCCGCGCCAGCGGCACCTTCTGCCAATGAGTGAACGAGCCAACGACCTCGACACAGGCAGGGTCATGAGTCTGCCCATTGGGCAGGCGCCAGCGAAAGACCTTGGAAAAAGTCAGCCGCCGCTCCTGGGTTTCCTGCCGCAGAGGCGATGCCGCTCCGGCTTCTTTGCGCATTAGCAGCCCGCCTTTTGGCGCGGGCTTCCGACCAAATAAACCGCCAAATGTTTCAAACACAGATGGCCAGTCTAGCACTCTCGCCGAGCGGTTCAAGAACCCATTATGAACTTGCGAAACTTTTTAAATACCATTTCTTCCATGGGCACTAAACCCCCGCGCTCTAACCTGCGAACTTCCTGCGCACTTCCTCAGCCATTTTGATCAGCGGAGGCCAGCCCCTGTGATGACCCTCCCCTGGCAATTTATGGGTGGCGTCGATCCCCATCTTGGCGCCCACCGCCAGGTGCGTCGTGGCGTGGTCGAGCACGTCGGCCGGCCCTTTGGTGAAGATGGTGTCGCGCTGGGGATCGGTATTGGCGCAGAGCCGGAACAGGACCTCGCTGGTGTTGTGAACATCCACGTCCGCGTCCACCACGATGATGTATTTGGTGAACATCATCTGGCCCATGCCCCAAAGGCCATGCATGATCTTATAAGCCTGCATTGGGTACGTCTTGCGGATGCTGACGAAAACCAGGTTGTGAAACACACCCTCAGCCGGCAACGCCAAATCCACCAGCTCCGGGAAGTTCATTTTGAATACAGGCAAAAAAAGGGCCACCGAGGCGCTGCCGATATAGAAATCCTCCATCGGCGGCATGCCCACAATGGTGGCAGGATAGACAGCTTCCTTCCGATGCGTGACGGCGGTGATGTGGAATACAGGGTAAGGCTCAGCTAAACTGTAATAGCCTGTGTGGTCGCCAAAGGGCCCTTCTTCGCGCGACGGCTCTTTGGGATCGACGTAACCCTCGATGACGATGTCGGCATTGGCGGGCACTTCCAGGTCGTTGGTCTCACATTTGACCAACTCGACGGCTTGTTTGCGCAGATACCCGGCCAGGAGGAACTCATCCAATCCATCCGGCAGCGGCGCGGTGGCGCAGAAGGTGAAGACCGGATCGCCGCCCAGGAATACCGATACCGGCATGCGGGCGCCGGTCTGGTAATAACGCCGCCCATGCCGGGCGCCGACCTTTTGCAACTGCCAGTGCATGCCCGTGGTGCGTTCATCATAGACCTGCATGCGGTACATCCCCACGTTGCGCTCGCCCGAATCCGGGTCGCGGGTCACCACGCAAGGCAGAGTGATGAAGCGGCCTCCGTCCAAAGGCCAGCACTTTTGAATCGGCAGGTTGAGCAGGGTGGGCAGGGCAGTCTGGCAATTTTTCCGCTCCGCAAGAGGCCCGGAGCTTAGACCGTCGTGTGGCCGCAACGCCGGGGCCGTGGGCCAGGGCTCCAGCCGTTGCGGCGGCGCATCGAATTTTCGAACCACTTCTTTGCAGGAGCCACTGCGCGCGAGTTTGGGTTTTGCATGCCGCAGTTCAAAAGCTGTGCCCAACAATTTAAGCGCTTCACGAAATCCAGTGGGTGGTTTGGCCTTGAGCAACGACCCCAGCTCGTTGGCCACCTGCTCGATCGATTCAACCCCCAGGCTCATGGCCATTCGCTTGGCCGACCCCAGCGTGTTGATGGCCAGTGGAAAGGGAGAAACCTGCCCATTGACCGTTGGTTTTTCGAACAGAAGCGCCTGGCCGCCGCCCGGTTTCTTCATCTCGCCATCTGCCAGTTGGGTGATTTCCAGCTCTGTGGCGATGGGCTGGGCGATGCGCTTCAACTCGCCCGCCGTTTCGAGGCGGCTCAGGAATTCAGCAAAGGCATTGAAAGCCATGTGGCCGCAGGCTAGCAGAGCCCAAGCCGATTTCACCACTTTTCAGAGCGCTCACAGGCGCAACCGCGGACCGCTCGACCACAGAAATCCTTTCAATAAGTACAGTTCCAAGGCAAATGGGAGGTAGCCGCCATAGCCCAGCAGCGGCATCTCGAATATGTGCAGAAACTGAGCGCCCGGCGTGTAATAAGTCCATTTCGGACAGGAATAATAATTCCACATCTCCCAAAAGAATCCGCAAATCAGCGCCCCCGCCGAGAGGGCCACCACGGGCCGCCAGTCTCCCTGCTGGAGCCCTTGCAGCAGATGCGGGCGGCCCAGCCAGCAATTCAGCGGTTCGAGAATCAGCGCCAGCGACGACCATACAAAGGGATAACAATAACGCGGCCAAACCAGGGTTAAACCCAACATCACCGCCCCGCACAGGAACAGTCCCAGGTTGAGTCCGGCCCGCTGAGGCACCACCGGTCCAGCGGCAAACCGTTCAACCCAGCGGTATGTCCGCGCCAATTCCGCCGTTTCAAACACCGCCGGCATTACCGTGGAAAAACATATCGTGCACAGCGCGAAATATTCGACATCTGTAAACGCTTCGCTGCCGCGGTATTTCCAGTTGCCGGTTCGCTGGTTGATGAGTTCAAAAATCCACCAAACTGGGGCCGACGCCACAAACAGGAGAACAAAATCCCGATGTGAGCGCGTCCAAAGCGAGCCGCCAGTGCGGCTCAAGACCATCGCATCGACCATGAGGATATACCCAAGCCAAAGCGGGAAGAACAGATACGCGGTGCGCATGCCGGGCAAGACCCAGTTAAGCGGCCAGCAGACCGTTACCAGCAGCAACCCCGCCCACCAGTGGCTCACCCAGAAAATCGAGCGCCTGGCTGGAGTGGTCTCTTTCATCGGAGCAAATTTTGAACAGCCGCCCGATTATTGCAAGAGCCGGGACCGGGTTCTTGCAACCGGCTCGCTTGGACTCTTGCAATTGGCTGGGGTCGGTCCAGATTTTGGGCGATGCGCAAGGACTCCATCCGACAATGAATCAAACAAAACAATGCGCGCTGATCACGGGAGCGTCCGCTGGAATCGGGCGCGAACTCGCGCAGGTCTTTGCGCGTGAGGGTTTCAGCCTCGTCCTGACGGCGCGCAATCTCGAGCGCTTGAATCAACTCGCCGCCGAGTTGCGCCCCCGCCATGACATGGATGTCCGCGTGCTCTCACAGGACCTCAGCCAGCCCGATGCCGCTCAACAGATTTTCGACCAACTCCGCGACACGCCCGTCGATGTGCTGGTCAACAATGCAGGCTTTGGAAGCTACGGCCCGTTTGCTCAGAGCGATCTTACCCTCCAGACGGATATGATGCAGGTCAACATGGTTGCCCTGGTTCAACTGACCCGGCTCTTCCTCGAGCCCATGCTCCAACGCCGCAGTGGGCGAATCCTCAACCTCGCTTCGACCGCCGCCTTCCAACCCGGACCGATGGTGAATGTCTATTATGCCAGCAAGGCCTTTGTTTATTCGTTCTCCTATGCATTGGCTGACGAACTGGACGGCGCCGGCATCACGGTGACCGCTCTTTGCCCGGGCTTGACCCGAACCGAGTTTTTAGCCCGAGCTCATATGAATCTGCACACCGGTTGGGCCGCCATGGACCCCGCGACAGTTGCCGAAATCGGTTATCGGGGATTAATGCGCGGCCAGCGCGTCGTTATCCCTGGCCTCCTGAACCGGATTACATCGTTTCTGTCCAGGCGCATGCCACCTCGGCTCACCTCAGCGGTGGTTAGAAGAATTCATAGCGCTGAGGGCTAAAAGCCGCAGTGTCCTTGGCCAAGACCCTCGAAGACCGGGCGAGACGCCCGTTTAACCCGCCGGCGAGGACGCCTGCCCTACTGGCTGGTCAATGGCCCTGCAAGAATCGCCGCGCGATGAACAGCGATGAACGGTTTTGGTTTACAATTGATTGCTTCCACGTTTCAATCGTGTACGCGATACATGAAACGAGCGATGAGACCCCCCTGTAGTGGACCGGAATGGCCGCAAAAGAGCATGGAGAAAGTGAAAACTGCGCTGCTTTTGCTTTTGACGGCACTCGTGGCATTGGTCAGCGGCTGCTCGCATTCGTCTGAAACGGAGGTCAGCAATCCAGGCTATATTGGGATTATTTCCATTCAACCACCGCCCTTCCTTACCGGGCCGGCGGGGGCGCTGCTGACCAATGCAAGCGGGTATAGCGCTGTCATCGAGACGCAAGCAGATTCACTGTCCGCTCGGCCAGGGGCCAGGACGGGGCAGCTCTTATGCCGTGGTTCCAAGCTTTTGTTTGCCCCGGACCCGAATGAACCGACTGGCAAACGCGGCGGCACAGGGGGGCTGTTGTTCATCTGGGACGTGGCGCAGGGCAAGGGCTACGTAGTGAGTGAGGCGCTTCAAGGGTACGCTCCCGCCTCATTGGGCACGCAAGTGACCAATGTCATTGCGCATCCCGAGCAAGTCTCACCCCAAACGGTCTCTGGCCATTCCTGCGCGGTCGAGCAGGACGTGGTGCAGATGAGCGACGGCGCCACGGCTGGGTTCCAGGCCTGGCGCGCCACGGACCTGAACGGGGTGGCCCTGCGCATCAGCGGCGTGACCAATTCGGTCTCGATCCTGCTCACTCTTTCCAAAGCGCGCATCGAGATGCCCGGAGCCGACCTGTTTTTGCCCCCGGATGGTTTTACCCAATATAGCAGCCCCGAAGCCTTGGCCGACGAATTGGTCGCGCGAAAGCGCAACCTCAGGCGCAAAGGCCCGGTTGAAGAGATCCCCTTTACGCCCATGAATCCGGGGGTCGTCCCAGGAACCGGCGGTCCCTACTAGAGCATGCTTGCCTTCTTATGCGCGCTTGGTTGTTGGATAAGTTTGCCGGAACCGATTCGTTGCGTCTGGCCGACGTGCCCCAACCCGTGGCCCAACCACACGAGGTCGTGCTCGAGCTTCGTTACGCCGCGTTAAACCCTGCCGACCGCTACCTGGCCGAGCGGCAATATCCGGCCCAGCCGCTTCTGCCGCATATTCTCGGCCGCGACGGGTTGGGCGTGGTCAGGCAATTAGGCAACCAGGTCAGCGGCCTTGGTCCCGGTGATCGCCGGGCCATTTTGCGCGGCGAAGTGGGAGTGACACGGCCTGGGACGTTTGCTCAACGGGTGGCTGTGCCGGTGGAGAATCTCGTGGAGGCCCCTTCCGAATGGACCGAGCAGGAAAGCGCCGGAGCGACGCTGGTTTATTTAACGGCTTATCAGGCGCTGACGATGTGGGGTCCGTTTCCAGCTAAATCAGTTGTGTTGGTAACGGGGGCCTCTGGTGGGGTGGGTGTGGCAGCCGTGCAGCTTGCAGTGGCGATGGGTTATGAGGTCATCGCCCTATCACGCAGCGCCGAAAAGGGGCGGCGGCTCGAACAACTCGGCGCGCGCGCGGTTTTTAATCCGGCCGATTCGCGATGGCGCGCGGCGCTCGAAGAGGGATTCCGTCCACGCCGGGTTGACTTGGCCATCGATAATATCGGGGGAAAGCTTTTGCCGGAGGTCATTGATACTTTGGGAGATTTGGGCAAGGTCAGCCTGGTGGGGCGGCTGGCGGGGCCAGTGCCCAACTTTAATACCGCTACACTTTTTTTCAGGCGGTTGCGCTTGGGCGGTGTGGCGGTGGGCGCTTACACCAATGCCGAGAGTCGCGCGGCCTGGCATGAGGTCCTGCGCTTGCTGGCCCGGACGGGAGCCCGCCCGCTGGTCGATAGTGTGTTTCCTTTCGAGCAAATCCAGAGGGCCTTTGCGCGTCTGGCCGAGGGTCCTATGGGCAAGGTGCTGTTGGAGGTTGCGAAGGATTAGAATCGCTTGACTTTCCCGTTGAGCCTTCCGAGGCTGGCCTGCCTTTGTCAGAAGGGCGCCTTTTATGGGAACCGATGCCAGCAGCGAGGCCCCCGCCTCATGTCCCGCCCGGCCAGAGACGGTTTCCCCACGCGTTGGCGAATCTGGCGTCCGCCCATTTTTGAAACGTCCGCTCGCCGTCATCTCACTCGTCTATGGTGCGGGTTTGATTTCAGGCGAGTATGCGCGCCCGCCATTAATTGTTTTGCTAGGGGCGAGTCTTGCGTTGTTGATATGTGCCCTGCTGTGGCGAGCTGCCCGGCCCTGGTTGCTTTGGCCGCTGCTTTTCTGGATAGGGTTGACCAACCTCGTTTGCCGCAGTGCAATCGTTTCGCCCATCGATCTACGCCTAAGCCAAGGCGACCAGCCGGCAATCGTCTCTATCCGCGGCGCCCTTTGTGCCACACCCACCGAACGCATTTATGTTCAAGACGAAAAGGTTTCCTCCCGTTCATTGGCCCGCATCCAGGTTTCTGAATGTTGTCCTCTCCGCAAGGGCTGGCAACCGGCCAGTGGAGAAATCCTGGTCGTGACTCCAGGTGAGTTGCCGGCTGGTTTTTTCGCCAGCCAAAGGGTTGAGGTGGCCGGTGTGCTCGCTCCGCCGCCTGGCCCGGTCGCCGAAGGTCTTTTCGATTACCGCGCCTACCTGAGGCATAAAGGCATTTATTACCAACTCAAAACGGATTCGGCGGACGATTGGCGCCTGCTCTCGAGTGGCCGCATCCCACCCTTGAGTGATCGGTTCATCGCCTGGGCGCGACGGACCCTGGCCCGCGACTTGCCCCAGGAAGATGAGGCCCTTCACCTGCTTTGGGCCATGACCCTCGGTTGGACCGGGATGCCCAATGACTTTTACGAGCCCTTCATGCGCTCGGGAACCATGCACATTTTTGCTATCAGCGGCCTGCACATTGCCCTGATAGCAGGGCTCCTGGTCAGCCTCTTGCGCGCGCTGCGGGTCCCGCGGTTCTGGTGCGGCTGGCTCGTGATTCCGCTCATTTGGTTTTATACCGGGGCAACCGGATGGCAGCCCTCGGCTATCCGCTCGGTCATTATGATGACGCTCATCATCGGCGGCTGGGCACTGTCCCGCCCGACGGACCTCATCAACTCACTGGCAGCCGCCGCTTTTATTATTCTTGTTTGGGACCCGCATCAGCTCTTTGGCGCGAGTTTCCAGCTTTCCTTTTTCGTGGTGTTGTCCCTTGGCTTGCTGGCGCCACCCATCGAGCGCGTCCGCGACCGCTGGCTCAGGCACGACCCGCTGCTGCCCGAGCAACTGGTCCCTGGCTGGAAACGCGGGGCACACAAATCTCTGCGTTGGCTCACCACATCACTGGCCGTTTCCGTGGCCGCCTGGTTGGGGTCCCTTCCCTTGACAGCTAATTATTTTCACTTGTTCAGCCCGGTTACCCTTCTGGCCAACCTGGTCATCGTCCCGCTGAGCAGTTGCGCCCTGGCCTGCAACATGGGCAGCCTGCTTTGCGCCCCGTGGTTCCCCTGGGCGAGCCAATTATTCAACCACAGCGCCTGGTTCTGGATGTCCTCGATGATCTGGATGAGCAACTGGTCCACAGCGCTGCCCAGCGCTTATCTCTATGTGCCTGCATTCTCATGGCCGGGCTTGACCCTCTACTATCTCGCCCTGTCCGGCGCCCTGGGGGGCTGGTGGCTGGCGGCTAAACGCCGTTATTGGTTTCTGGCGGCCCTGGCGTTCCTGGCGGGCGCCACCATTTGGCATTGGCAAATTGCTCGCCGCTGCGACACGCTCAGCATTCTTCCAGTCAACGGTGGTTTCACCGTCTTTGCCCGAGGCCAAAATCAGACCGAGCCGTTGCTCATCGACTGCGGCACCACGAATTCCGTCCAGTTCACAATGAAACCGTTCCTTCGCGCCTGCGGTGTCAACCGCCTGCCTGCTCTCGCCTTGACTCATGGCGACATCCGCCACATCGGCGGCGCCCAATTGCTCGCCGAGCTCTTCCGGGTCCAAACCATCTTTGCCAGCCCCATCCGGTTCCGGTCGGCGGTGTACCGGCGGACCATCGCCGCTTTCAGTGAAAACCCCCGGATGGTGCGGACCCTGACTCGAAATGATTTGGCTGGCTCGTGGACCGTCCTGCACCCGCGCGGCGACGACCATTTCCCCCAGGCCGACGATAACGCGCTGGTTCTGGACGGCTCTTTCCATGGCACGCGCGTTCTGCTGCTCTCGGACCTTGGCCGCGCCGGCCAGGACGCCCTCGTCGAAAGAACACCGGATTTGCGCGCCGACATCTTGGTAGCCGGATTGCCTTCTGGCACGGAAGCATTGAGCGAATCATTCCTCGACACAGTCCGCCCCAAGGTCATCATTGTCGCCGACTCTGAATTCCCCGCCTCCGAACGCGCCAGCACGACACTCCGGGAGCGGTTGGGGCGGAGAAAAGCCACGGTCATCTACACGCGGTTTGCGGGCGCAGTGACACTCGAATGCCGCCACACCGGCTGGGACCTGCGCGCGATGAACGGCGCGCGCCTGTCATTTCAATTCCGGCCTGCGCCGCCATAGCCCATTGCATTACCCATTCAAAGCGTTACTGCCGGCGCGCGAGTTCCAATTCTCTTCTTTCCTTCTCGTTATCTTAGTTCTGCCTTTTTCTGCAAAAAATCCTGATACGCCATCCGGACGCCCGCTTCGAGTTCGATCTCGGGCATCCAGCCCATCCCGAACAATCTCGAACTATCCATCAACTTCCTCGGTGTTCCATCCGGCTTTGAGGTGTCCCACTGGATTTCCCCCTCGAACCCCACCACACGCTGCACCAGCGCCGCCAGTTGCGCTATGGTTAGTTCCTTGCCGGACCCCACATTGATGAACTCCTCCTGGCTATAGTTCTCCATCAGAAACACACACGCCCGGCCCAGGTCATCCGCGTGCAAGAACTCCCGCAGCGGAGTCCCCGTTCCCCAGCACGTCACAGTCCTTGCGCCAGAAACTTTGGCTTCATGAAACCGCCGTATCAGGCCCGGCAACACGTGCGAGCCTTCCGGGTCATAATTATCGTTGGGCCCGTACAGATTGGTCGGCATAGCGCTGATGAAATCGCTTCCGTATTGGCGACGATAGGCCTGGCAGAGCTTGATGCCGGCTATCTTGGCGACGGCATACCACTCGTTGGTCGGCTCCAGCGGCCCTGTCAGCAGCGATTCCTCCCTCAGCGGCTGCGGCGCCAGCCTCGGATAAATGCACGAACTTCCCAAAAACAACAGCTTCTTTACCCCAGCCCGATACGCCCCCTCGATGACGTTGTTTTGTATCTCGAGATTCTCATACAAGAACTCAGCGGGATGCCGCGCGTTGGCCAGAATGCCTCCCACTTTGGCCGCCGCCACAAACACATACTCGGGCCGTTCTGCCTCATAAAAACGCCTCACTGCCCCCTGGTCCAGCAGGTCCAACTCTCCATGGGTCCGGCCCGCCAAATTGGTAAACCCCTGGCGGCTTAACTCGCGCCAGACCGCGCTGCCCACCATCCCGCGGTGCCCCGCCACATACACCCGCGCTGTCCGCTCCAGTTTCATTCCCCAAAACCGCTTCTATCGCCTCAAAGCCGCTTTGCAGTAAAATGAAGCAAAAGCATAAAGGCAGAAATGAAACTGAAGGAATCCAATTAATTCTTAACTTCCGTGTTCGCGGCTTCCTTGGTCTGCGGCGCCGGGATAAAAATCTTTTGTCCCACCCGCAACCGCTCCGGTTTCAAGCCCGGGTTGGCTTTGAGGATTTGCTCCATGCTCACCTTGATATTGTTGTCGCGGTATGCCTGCGCGATGTTCGAGAGGGTATCCTTGCTCTTGACCACATACTCATAACCATTCTCAGGGCGGGCCGGCTTGTCTGTCGCGCTGGGTTCGGCGCTCGAGGAGGCTCCCATCCTTTTGGGCAGCGGCGCGGCGGCAAGGTTCCGGCCCAGCTTCAACAACTCGGCGCGAATCTTGTCGTAATCCTCAAGCCGTTTGCGATCAATCTCTTTGACTGCCTCGGTCAGGCTCTTGACGTCCTCCTGCGAGGCATAATTGCCGGCCGGTTTGCTGGCCTGATCGCGCAGGTCCGAGAGTTCTTTGCGCAGTTCATCGAACTGTTTCTGCAAGGCCTCTTGTCTGGCCTGGATATCGTCGAGCTGCCCGCTGAGGCGGTTCAACCGCTCGGCGGTCGCCGCGTCTTGCCCTCGCGCAACCGGCGCCACGCACAGGGCTGCGCTGACCAACAAAAAGGAAATGGTTTTCATGACTCGACCATAGGAGCCTCGCCCCGCAACTTCAAGGTTGAAAGAGGCGGTATGGATTATTCTTTGAAGCGCACAGCAGAACCTTAGATTATCCCAGTGACCGTTCTGGAAGCCATCCAACGAAGCACTCAATTTTTGAACGACAAAGGAGTCGAGAACGCCCGCCTTCAGGCCGAACTGCTCCTGGCCCATCTCCTGCGGGTGCCACGCATGCGCCTCTACTTGAATTTTGAGCGCGCTCTCTCCTCGGCCGAGATCGATTCGTTGCGCGCATGGATACAACGGCGCGGCCAACGCGAACCCCTCCAGTACATCATTGGCTCGACCTCCTTCTGCGGCCTGGAACTCGCCGTCAATCCTGACGCCCTTATCCCCCGGCCCGAAACCGAGTTGCTGGCCGAGCAAGGCTGGATCTTTTTAAATGGCGAGCCCTCTGCCTCCTTCCGTTCCGCGCTGGATTTTGGCACCGGCGCCGGCTGCCTGGCCATTGCTCTGGCGGCGAAGTGTCCGGCAGCCCGGATTCAAGCTCTTGATATTTCGCCAAAGGCCCTCGAATTGGCCAGGCAAAATGCCACCCACCTGGGTGTTGCCGAACGCATCCTTTTCATTCAAGGCGACGGATTGGAGGCCCTGCCAGACGACTCGCGATTCGATCTCATTATCACCAACCCACCCTATATCCCCACTGCCGAGATACAAAAGCTCGAGCCTGAAGTCCGCGATCATGAGCCAAGGCAGGCCCTTGACGGCGGACCCGACGGCCTGGATTTTTTCCGCCGCCTGGCAGCCCAAGCCGGCCTTTTCCTCAAACCAGGAGGGAAACTCATGGCTGAATTTGGCGACGGCCAGGCTCAACCCCTGGCTGAGCTCTTTGAGCAGCAAAACTGGATTGTCGAATCCGCTCTCACTGACTATACTCAACGACCGAGAATCATAATTTTGCGCGCCGAACATGGAAAGCCTCTTGATTAAAGGCGGCGTCCCGCTTCATGGCGAAGTCACCATCAGCGGCGCTAAAAATGCCGTCCTGCCTATCATGGCAGCCACCCTCCTGACCAGCGAACCGTGCGTCATCCGCCGTGTCCCCAATCTCAGCGACGTCCGGTTCATGGGCCAAATCCTCTCCTGGCTCGGCGCCGAGGTCCATTTCGAGAATGGCGCCGTCCGGGTCCGCGCCAAAAAAATCAAAGGCGCAGGCGATTACGATCTGATCCGTAAAATGCGCGGTTCCATTTGCATTATGGGCCCGCTCCTGGCCCGCCTTCATAAGGCGACTGTCTCCTTGCCGGGGGGCTGTGTGATCGGCGCGCGCCCCATTAACCTGCATCTCAAGGGCTTTGAAGCCCTCGGCGCGCGCGTCGTCATTGAAGCCGGTTACGTCCACGCCAGCGCCAAACGTCTCATCGGCTCAGCCGTCTTCCTGGGTGGCCGCGCCGGCTCAACCGTCCTGGGCACCGCCAACGTCATGATGGCCGCCGTCCTCGCCGAGGGCGTTACCATCATCGAGAGCGCCGCCTGCGAACCCGAGGTGGTGGACTTGGCCTGTTTCCTGAACGCCATGGGCGCAAAGATTACCGGCGCGGGGAGCCCAACTCTCACGATTACCGGCGTCAAGGCACTCCATGGCGCCCAACACGACGTCATCCCAGACCGAATCGAGGCCGCTACTTACGCTATCGCCGCCACAGCCACCCATGGTGAGGTCACCCTGCGCGGCGCGCGCGCCGAGCACATGCGCGCCGTGCTGGACAAACTCCATGACGCGGGCGCCAGGATCGAACGCAGCAGCGACGGGGTGAGCATCCGCCGCAACGGCAAACTCAAACCCGTCGATATTACGACTCTGCCCTACTCGGGGTTTCCCACGGATGTCCAGGCGCAAATGATGGCACTGATGGCCCTGACCCCCGGCATCAGCATCATCACCGAACGCATTTTCGAGTCCCGGTTCATGCACGTCAGCGAACTGGCCCGTTTGGGGGCCGATATTGAAATTGAAGGCCCCAGTGCGATTGTTAAAGGTGGCAAACCCCTCAGTGGCGCGCCCGTGATGGCAAGTGACCTGCGCGCCTCGGCGGCCCTGGTAATCGCAGGCCTAGCCGCCCGCGGCACAACGCAAGTCAACCGCGTCTATCATATTGATCGCGGTTACGAGAACATCGATGGGAAGCTGCGCCATTTGGGGGCGCGCATCGAACGAGTCGAAGAATCATGACCAAAGTTATCACAGTTGCAATCATTGCCGTCTGCCTTTGGGGCGGTTGGCAATTGTTCTTTTATTGGGAAAAAGTTCAGAACGACCAGGAAAACGAGAAGAAGCAGGCCCTCTCTCAAAGCCAGGTGGGCGAGCGCCTCCCGGGAATGCCATGGCAATTGGACCAAAGCCTCCAGGCCGCCCAAAGCCATGGGGCCGCGGCCTTGAAGAACTGGCTCAAAACCTACGGCCCCAATATTCAGGACCCGCGCAAGGCCTGGATCGAACTGGATTACTGCGTCATGGTTTCCAGCGAGGACCCCGCCGAAGCCAGGCGGGTTTTTGCCGAAGTCAAAGCCCGCACCCCGACGACTTCCCCGGTCTGGCCGCGCATCCAACGGTTGGAAAAAACCTACCAATAGATAAGACGCCTTGGCCCAAAGCGCCGGCACATCGCCGAGGGGGCCCACCAGGGATTGAGAGACCGGGCGCACGACAGGTTTTTTCAGGCTATGCGACTCTCATTAACACCCCGCTTTCAGCGGGGTGCTGGCGAGTCCGAGGGGCAAGGAAACCGTTTTTCAACCGTTTCACCCGCGTTGCGCCGCCGGGTCACCCCGCTGATGCCCCCCCCACGCCCCAAAAGTAAAAACTTTTTCCTGGTGTTCTTCGCCGCCATTGGATATCCTGCCAACGCATTCAGCAAACAAAAGGCCGCTTATGGATGTCATCTTTAACTGTCCAAAATGCGAACAGGAGTTGGCGGTCGATAGCTCAGGGGCAGGCACACAAATCCAATGCCCTGCCTGTGGCGAATCGATTATTATTCCCAGTGCCGATGATAGTATCCATATTCGGGGTATCCCGTTGCCTAATAATCGGCCCGAAGCGCGCGTCGAAGGTCTCCCGGCCAACCCCATCGCCTCCTCGGCGGCGGCAAAGGTCGAGATGCACCTGCGGGTGCCTTCCAATAAGGCCTCCGAGAGCTTGATTGCCAAACCACTGCCTCCCATGGAGGTCGCCGCAAAAGAAACCGATAAGAAAATCCGCACCAAAACCATTCGTCACACCGACTGCGTCGAGGTGGGCCACGATAAATTCGATGAAGTGGTTTCGGGCTTTTTGGCAAGAGTCGGTGAAAGCAATATCATTAGCATCAATACGCTCAACTACAGCTTCCTGGACATCGGCACGCAAAAACTCCTCACCGATTTCGGAGTGCTGATAGTCTATCGCGGGTAGGAGGCAGCACCTCTCGAAGGGCCGCCCCAGTGTGACTGGATGGGACCCCGATAATCTCCTCGGGGGTGCCTTGCGCAATCAATTGCCCGCCTAAATCGCCCGCGTCCGGACCCAGGTCCAGAATCCAATCGGCCGATTTTATCACGTCCAGGTTGTGTTCAATGACCAGCACCGAATGCCCGCAATCCACCAGTCTTTGAAAAACTTTCAACAGGACCCGCACATCCTCGAAGTGCAGACCGGTGGTAGGCTCATCAAATAGGAACAAGGTGGGGCGCTCGGTTGCGCCCTTTTCATTTGACTCGCGCCTCGCCCGTTGCGGATTGCCTGACGCCAATTCCGAAGCGCATTCTGCCGTTTTGGGCGAACCTTTTGCGCGGGCGCTAAGGGGAGTCACAGCGGCTTCGGCCAGGTGCCTGACCAATTTCAGACGCTGGCTTTCGCCCCCGGATAGCGTATTGATAGGCTGGCCAACTTGAAGGTAACCCAAACCGACCTCGCGAAGCAGGTTCAGGCTGGCGACCGCCCGCCGGGCATGCCTGGATTCGCAAAACCCGCCCAGGAACTCAATGGCCTCCTCGACGGTGAGTTCGAGCAGGTCGGCAATCGAGAGCGCCCGTCCTTTGCGGGTGCTACGCCGCATCGAGACCTCGGGCCGGCCATTCCCAGGCCCTTTAGAAAGAGGAGCCGTGGGTTTGGGAGCAATTTTGACCTCCTGGATATGCGAACGGTACCGGCGGCCATTGCAAGCCGCGCAACGGATGAAGACATCGCTCAGGAACTGCATCTCGATCTTCTCGAAACCGGCTCCTCGGCATCGCTCGCATTGCCCCTGACTCGAATTGAAACTGAAAGCGCTGGCGCCAAGTCCCCGCTGTCGGGCCAGCTCGGACTGGGCGTAAAACTCGCGGATGTCATCAAAGGCCCCGATGTACACGGCGGGATTAGAGCGCGGCGTTTTGGCGAGTATTGACTGATCGACAAGGATGACGCGTCCCAAGTCCTCCCATCCCCGCACCCGCGGGATGCTTCCGGCAGAAGCGCCAGGCAACGAGGCCTCGTCTGTCTCTTCTTCCCCTTCCACCCGCTCAGAGGCCTTGACCTCTTGCGGGCCTGCTTTTAACTCGGCTTCCAAAGCGGGCAGCAAGACTTCGCGCACGAGGGTGGTTTTGCCCGAACCGCTCACGCCGGTGACGCACACCAATCGCCCCAGCGGTATGCGCACGGTCAAATCCTTGAGATTGTGTTTCGTGGCGTGCTCGAGGACCAGCAGGGCAGAGCTCGGGCAGCCGCCGAGCCTGTTTTCCGATTCATCCAAACTCTGGCCGTAGCCGTGCGGGGCGCGACGCTCCTGGGCGGCAAAGGATTTCATTTTATCGCGCAGAACCATCGGTTCAGATTCTCTCCATTGCATCCGGCGCGCCGTCTGGCTTGCGAGTGGCTGGACGCGGCGGCGCTGAGGAATCTCTATCTGCCTGCGCCCGCTGAGGTATTGCCCGGTGAGGGATGCGGCGGATTGCAGGATTCTGCAATATGGGCCCTGGAAAACAACATTCCCGCCTGTGGCGCCGTGGCCGGGGCCAAGGTCGATGATGTGATTGGCGGCGCGCATCACGCTCGCTTCGTGTTCCACGACCACAACCGTGTTGCCGGCATCTCGCAACTGCTGCAAAACACGCACCAACCGTTCGATGTCGCGCGGGTGCAACCCCACGCTGGGCTCATCCAGCACAAAGAGCGTATTGACCAAACGCGTCCCCAGGCAGGTTGTCAGATTCACTCGCTCGGTCTCGCCGCCTGAAAGCGAGCGAGTTGGCCGCTCCAGTGTCAAATAGCCCAACCCGACCTCTTCGAGATAGCTCAGGCGCGCACGCGCCTCAGTAAAGACCACGCCCAGCGGGTCAGGCGCTTCGACCCGCCGCCCTTGAGCCTGCTGCTCGAGAAAATGCAGGGCGTCCCGGATTGGGAGTTGGTAAAAATCAGCCAGAGTCAGCCCCGTTTTGGAAACAGCGGCTCTTGGCCGCAGAGAACCGCGATTCTCCTTTGCCTTGAATTCGGGTTCGAGCAAGGCCGCGTCGTTGCTGCGTCCAACGACATAAAGCAAGGTTTCCGGCTGGAAACGCTTTCCATGACAATCGGGGCACGGGGTATAGGCCCGATACCGCGAGAGCAGCACGCGCATGTGCATCTTGTAAGACTTTGATTCCAGCCACCGGAAGTAGCCTTTGACGCCATACCAGGCCTTGGGCCACTCGTGCCCCGAGTCCTTGCCGTAACCAGGTTCGCCGTTGATGACAAAGTCCTTCCACTTTTTTGGCAAATTCTCAAAAGGGACATCTGTGGGAATCCCAAAACGACGGCACATGCGCAGCAAATCGGTTTGGCACTCGGCGCTTTTTCCGGTGTGCCACGGCTTAACCACCCCTTGGGCCAGCGTTTTCGAGTGGTCCGGCATCGCCCGCTCATAGTCGATGCTAATCACGCGGCCAAAGCCGCGGCAGGTCGGACAGGCCCCCACTGGATGATTGAAGCTGAACAGAGCAGGAGTTGGCTCGTGATACTCGATATTGCACTGGGCGCAATGCAGGCGGTTGGAAAAACGGCGGGTTGGTGTTCCGTGACTCGAGTCCACCGGGCGCACGGCAAGTTGGCCTTTGCCAAAATGATAGGCCTGCTCGCAAGCTTCAATAAACCGGGCGCGGCCCGATTCGGTCAGGCGCACACGGTCCTGAATGACTGTCAGAGAGGCGGGCGCTGCGCCGGCACGGCTGCCCAAAACCCGGCTCAGGCCGTTTTCTGTTCCCATGGACGCCAATTCCTCCAGACGCATCATTTTTTCCCCCACCAGGAGCCGCTGGTATCCTTGTTTTGAAACCAGGTCGAGTGATTCCTGGAATGAAAGCTTCTCTGAGAGGGGCAGATCAAACGTGATGAGAACCTCGCCTGCGGTTGAATTTTGCCCTCCCTTGGTCTCGCTGGGCAGGGTTCGGACTACAGAGGAGTCCGCCGCATGCCCTGCAACCGTAACCCGCCGATGCTTCTCCCAATCCCCTTCCGAAGGGGAGAGGGTCGGGGAGAGGGGTCCCTTTATGGGTAGTCCCTCCCACGGTCCTCCCGCTAACCCGGCCTTGCTAAAGGTTTCCCAGATTTGCTGCGGGGAGTCCTTCCGCACGGGGCGCCCGCATTGGCGGCAATGCAATTGCGCAATATGCGGCCAGAGCATTTTCATGTAATCGCAAATCTCGGTCATCGTGCCCACTGTCGAGCGGGTCGTTTTGACCGAATTGCGCTGCTCGATTGCGATAGCGGGGGGAATCCCTTCGATGCTGTCCACCTGCGGTTTGTCCATCCGATCGAAGAACTGCCGCGCGTAAGGGGAGAAGGTTTCGATATAACGTCGTTGCCCCTCGGCAAACAGAGTGTCGAACGCAAGCGAACTCTTGCCTGACCCGCTCAAACCAGTGATGACAATCAACTGGTTGAGCGGCAGGTCCAGGTCGAAATTCTTCAGGTTATTGTGCCGGACGCCTCGAAGGCGAATTGCAGACCGCGCGGACGACTTCAACATTTAAAAACCACCCTAAGGCCAGGCGGAACGAAGCGCAAGCGGGAGGCGCTAGCCGTGGGCCTCGGCCCCCATCCCCCGCATCCCAGTGCACGTCGTGCTTGCGAAGCAAAGGCCGAAGTTCATCCTGAAAGCTCGCGCAAGGAAGGTGGGCGTTCTTTGGTTGAAAAAACAGATGGATGTAAACCGCAGAGAGTGATTGCGGCACAGGATTTAGTTGGATTCTAAAGGGGGCACAACTCCTTTGGAGTTGAGGCCGATGCACTTAGATTACCCAGGGTAGCTCGTTTCCTCGCAACCCTGATACCCTTTCGGGATTTTCGGCGACTACACGACGCGGCATGTGATGGGCTCGATTCGGTGGTCCGACCCCATCCCCCCTGTCGCTCGCGCCAACGGAGGCCTTCCTGGCCCGTAAAACCTCCTCTCGGAGCGCTCACCATAGTTTTACAGGCGCACCGCGTAGCGGTGCCGTGCCGGTAGTTTGCCAGTCTCGGAGGGATTCTCAAGGGGAGGCAGTGTTGTGGGGATTTATGGTTACCGGGAGTTACCGTGGGTTACCGTAAGCTACCGTACGGTTACTGTGGGTTACCGTCAGATGCTGTTTGAGAGACGTTCGAGGGACGTTCGGAGGGGGCAAGGGGCTGCTGGGGTTCGGGCTGCGGTTTTGACGCTAAGGCGCGCCGGCTCATCTCGTGTTCGAGCATTTCGCCGAAGGTCGGGCCGGGAGGGCAATAGGGCATCTGTTCACGAGGAGGGAGGTCATTCCGATGGGGAACATTGTCCTCACGGGCGGACTTGGCGAGCCCTTCGGCGGAAGCGATTTCGCGGAGGACGTCGATTTCGCTGGCCTGTTCATGGCGCAGATTGGGGATGGAGTTGCGGATGCTGGCACGCTTGGCTGTTTGATAGCGTTGTTGTTGGAGCTCGTTGAGCCGGACAGAGCATTTGTCGAGGGCGTCGATGACCTTGGCGTATTTGTTGGGGTCGGCGAGAAGGGGGGCGGCGGTTTGAGGGTTCATCAGGAGGGAGGTCAACTGGGTGGAGGCGACCTGGAGGCCGACTTCGGGGAGTTGCTGGGCATCGTGCTGGCGGAGGTAATCGTCGAGGTGGTCCTGGAGATGAGCGAGGCGGAGCTGGTTGTCCTGCTGGACGCACCATTCGTTGTAACCGCCGCGGGTGCGCCAGTTGGAGATATTGCGTTCGGTGACGGTGATTCCGCGGTCGGAGAGAGCCCAGACGATTTTGGCGTAGGGAATGTGGTTGTGGAGGAGTTTATTGACCATGTCGCGTTCGAGTTTGGGCAAGCGAGCGATTTTGCCGTTGCGCAGGCGTTGAGGGAGGAGTGCGCCGAGGGCGGGCGGGGCGGAGATGAGGGCGGCGGGATTGACGGCGGGCGAGGGTGGGGCCTGGGGTTGAACCGGCTCGACGGTGCGGCGCTGGATGAGAGCGCGTTCCTCTTTGACCCGGAGGGAGCGGTTGCCGAGGAGGTTCTGCAGGTCTGCGGGGACCGCGCAGTCCGGGACAGGTTCGGCGTCGAGAACGGTGAGGTTGTGGTTGTTGTTGTTGTCGGGCTGTGAGCCGATGTTGATCGATGATGATGAATTTAGCATATGCGAACAGGATAAAGAGGGGCGGAAGACCTGGAAATCGTGGGGATTTGGAGGGTAGTTGGATTGATGGTTTAAAGGGTGAGGAAGGGTAGTGCGTAACATCCTTGTAATGAAGGAGTTTGACGCTAATCGGCGCTGATGGGGAGGGAGGCGCACTCGGCTGCGCAAGCCGGTGCGGTTCAATTTTGCGAGAGGGTTATAAGCTGGGCAGGGTTGTGGAAGCGAGAGGAAAAGGAAGTGGAGCGTCCAAGCGCGCTGCCGGCGCTACAGCCTACTCGACGAGATGTGATTCTTTGATCACCTGCTGCATTTGCGCCACCTCTTCATCGGTGAGCATGTCGAAGTGGTTTTTCCGTTTAGCGGCAGAGAGGACGCCCTTGTTCTGGACACAGAGGCGGATGAACAGATCAAGCAGGCGGTCCGGCATATCCACGATGGCCTGAATGGCGGATTTGGCGGTGTCGTAGTTGCGGAGGAAATCGAGCTCCTGCACGAGGTCGGTTTCGATGACACGCTCGACGAACAGAAAGAGGGCTTCGGTTTGCGCGGTCATGTCGATGAAGCGGTAGCGCAGCGCGGTCTCGTTGTGAACCGTCATGCGGCCCTGGTAGTCGAGCTTGTATTCGACGAGGGGAAGCAGCGGGACGGAGAAGTGTTCAAGGGCCGCGTCGTAGGCCTCCTTGTCCTGGAGCATGGCGGCGGAAACGGGGAATATGGCCCCGGGCGGCGTGAAGCCTGCTCTGGCCAGGATGTTGTGGATGAGGAAGCGGTGGATTCGACCATTGCCGTCCTCGAAGGGATGCATGTAAACGAAACCGAAGGCGACGGTAGCGGCGTGGATAACAGCCTGGATTTTGCCAGCCTCCATCCGGCGGTGTGCCGCGAACATCCCCTCCATGAGTGCGGCGAGGTCGGCCGGTTTGGGTGAGACGAAGTGAACTATCTCCCTGTGGGATGCGGATTCGCCGACGTAGTTCTGGGATTGGCGGTAGTCCGGCTCGCGAAAACGTTCGTCTGCGATTCGATTTTGGAGATCGATCAGTTCCGGTTTGGCGAAAAAGTCCTTCTTCTCGGCGGAGGCGAGGAGCGCGATGAAACGTTCGGTACGTGAGGCATCGAGGGTGACATTCTCGATCTCGAAGGAAGATTTGGTCTCTTTCGTGTAGAGGTAGCTCAGGGCTCGCCGCATGATGTCGCGGGGGTAGCCCTCGAGAAGCTGCCGGCACCTGCGCGAGAGGTTCTTTTTCTCAAACTCAGCAAGCTTTGCGGTGCGGCGAACAGTGGGGGAGAACCGGGCGTCGCCGAGCAGGTTGTCGTTGACGCGCTGCCTGCGCACCTGGACTGGGGCGGTGGTGTAGTATTCATCCGCTTCGAGCAGGTCAACGTAGTTGGCGGTGGTGAGGTCGTCGATGGGAAGGCGTTTGCCGGTGAGCAGTTCGAAGAGATACCAGAGGCGCCGGGCGTACTTGCCAGTGGGTTTCGAGCGGATATA
>DASYZB010000051.1 GCA_035946615.1 Verrucomicrobiia bacterium | reverse complement strand
GCGCGAACAAACCGTCAGCCACCAGGGCATGGATATGGGGATGAAAGTCGAGGTACTCACCGAAGGTGTGCAGCGTCAGGATGATGCCCGGGACGCCGTCCGGACAATCCAAGGCGGTCTGGAGGTACTCGGTAAGGCTTTCATTGGCCAGCCGGCAGAGATGCTTGAGCAGGTGGCGATGGCGTTGGAAGTAAGGCCGGAGCATTCGAGGAATCGCCAGGACGTGATGGGAGTGGGGCACCGGGGCCAGCACACCCTCGACAATGAATCGGGCGGTGGTTTGCACATTCTTCTGATGGCACGAGGGGCAGAACCAGCGGCTTTTGCACGAAAAGGCCAGCAAGTACTCGTGCTTGCAATGCTCACACCGGATGCGGGCAAAGCCCCGATGCAGGTCGCCGCACCCCAGGAATTTGCTCACCACCTGCGGGATAACGGGCCGCAGCCGGCCATAGCGCGGCTCGTACTTCTCGGGGTAAAGGGCTTCGAACTCGTCGTAATGGCGGTTGGCGCACTGCCAGAGGGGCGATTTGCGCGGGTTTTTGGCGCGATAAACTTGCATGAAACCATGGACCAGTATAGGGAAGACCTGTGTCATCTACGGCACAGGTTTTTAGTGATGAAAAGTGCTACGCGACCCCAATATTACCGGCTCCGGCGCATCATCGAGAGGTTGCGACTCGGATTGTCCACGAAGAAAATCTGATGCGTTACACCTTGAATTTCCATGTTACACTTTCAAAGTGTAATCCTGAGGTTTGGAACTGACCTTGTCATTGGTCCTGGGTGAGACCCTTACCAGGACGAAAATTGACTTCCTGGGCCGTCCCTCTCATTCTGTGCAGCGATTTGGAAATGTAATATGAACGCTCAAACCAATGGGCTGTTGGTCGATGTGGATGGGGTCGAGAAGGTGTTCCATCGCGGGTCGGAAGACATCCATGTGCTGATGGACCTGCATTTGAAAGTGCCGGCCGGTGAGTTCCTGGCGCTGATGGGGCCCTCCGGGTCGGGCAAGAGCACCCTGCTCAATTTGATCGGGGGGCTGGACCGGCCCACCCGCGGCACGGTGAGCATCGCCGGCGAGCGCGTCGATGAGCTATCCGACCACAAGCTGGCAGGCTGGCGGGCGCGGCACATTGGCTTTGTTTTCCAGCTTTATAATTTGCTCCCGGTGCTGACCGCCGAGCGCAATGTCGAACTGCCTCTGCTCCTGACCCATCTCTCGCGCTCCGAACGCGCGCAACATGTCGAGACGGCCCTGGCCATCGTCGGCCTGGCGCATCGCGCCAAACATTTTCCCCGGACACTCTCGGGTGGCGAACAGCAACGCGTCGGCATCGCCCGGGCGATTGTGACCGACCCCACGCTGCTGCTGTGCGATGAGCCGACCGGCGACCTGGACCGCAAGTCGGGCGACGAAATCCTGGATCTGCTTGGGGCCTTGAACCGCGAGCATGGCAAGACCATCGTCATGGTGACCCATGACCCCCACGCCTCCGCCCGCGCCTCGCGCACGGTCTTTCTCGACAAAGGACGCCTGAGCAACGAGCCGGTGAAGTAAGGCGATGAAATACCTGCACCTCATCTGGAGCAATTTGAAACGAAAGAAGCTGCGCACCCTGCTGACGTTGCTGTCGATCATCGTGGCGTTCATTTTATTTGGGCTGTTGTGCTCGATCCAACAGGCCCTCCTGGGCGGCGTCAGCCTGGAAGGCGCCAACCGTCTCATCGTCCGGCACAAGGTCTCCATTATCCAATTGCTGCCGGCCAGTTACAAGGAGCGCATGGAGCGCATCCCGGGTGTCGCCGCAGCCACCCATCAGACCTGGTTTGGCGGGATATTCCAACGCGAGCCCAAGGCCTTCTTCATGCAGAATCCAGTCGAGCCGCAGGAATTCCTCGATATGCATCCCGAGTTGATTCTTCCCCCCGACCAGAAAAGGGCATTCTTGCAGACGCGGACCGGGGCTATTGTTGGCCGCGCTACGGCCGAGCGGTTTCATTGGAAAATAGGAGACCGCGTTCCGATCTTCTCGCCGATCTGGAGAAAGGCAGACGACAGCCAGACCTGGGAGTTTGACATCGTCGGCATTTACGACGGAAAGGAAAAGAACACCGACATCATGAGCATGTTCTTTCATTATGACTACTTTGACGAGGCGCGGCTTGGAGGAAAAGGCCAGGTTGGCTGGTTCACGATCCGAATCAAAGACCCCGCCCAAGCCGCTCAAGTCGCCAAACTGGTGGACCAGGAGTTTGAGAACTCGGATGCCGAAACCAAGACCGAACCCGAGGGGGCTTTTGTGCAGGGCTGGGCGAAGCAAATCGGGGACATCGCCTTGATTACAGCGGCGATTTTAGGCGCCGTCTTTTTCACCATCCTGCTGGTGACCGGCAACACGATGTCCCAGGGGGTGCGCGAGCGCACGGGGGAGTTGGGGGTGCTCAAGGCCATCGGCTTCACCAACGGCCAGGTGCTGGGGCTCGTCCTGGCCGAATCCTGCCTGCTGTCGCTTCTGGGCGGAGTCCTGGGATTGGGATTGGTATCCCTAATCGTTCCCGGCCTGGGCAAAGCCCTTTCCGGCATGCTCCCGATGTTCTTTTTGCCCCCTCGCGACCTGGCCCTCGGCGCCGCTATTTGCCTCGCGCTCGGTTTCGCCACCGGAATCTTCCCGGCCCTCGCGGCCATGCGCTTGCGCGTCGCCGATTCACTCCGGCGCATATGATGGCCGCACCCGTCAATTGGATTTCTCAGGTTGGCTCGGTCACCAAATTCGGGCTGATGGGCATAGCCCAGCGCCGCGGTTCGGTCGCCGCCGCAGGCATCGGCATTGCCGGCGTGGTGGCTGTGCTGGTCAGCGTTCTTTCGATGGCAGTCGGTTTCAAGAGGGCGCTGACAGCCTCCGCCGCCCCGGATTCCGCCATCGTGTTGCGCAACGGCGCCGATACCGAGATGGTCAGCGGTTTCGCCCAGGAAGAGACCCGGGTCATAGCCGACGCCCCAGGCATTGGCCGTAATGCCCAAGGCCCGTTGGCATCCGCCGAGCTCTTTGTCATCATTGACTTGCCCAAACGCTCCAACGGCATCGATGCCAATGTCCCACTCCGTGGCGTCGAGCCCTCGGCATTCCAGGTGCGCGATAAAATCAAAATCATCGAAGGCCGGGCGTTTGAGTGGGGCAAGAACGAGGTGATGGTAGGCGCCGGGGCCGCTCGGGAATTCTCCGGACTGGAAGTGGGGAAGAAGCTGCGGGTCGGGCGCAACGATTGGCTGGTGGCCGGGACGTTCACCGCCGGCGGCGGCGCTGCGGAATCGGAAATCTGGACGGACGCAACTGTTTTACAAAATGCCTACCACAGAGGGACCAGCTTTCAATCAGTTTATGTGAAGCTGAATTCGCCGCAGGCATTCACGCAATTCAAAGACGCTCTCACCACGGACCCGCGCCTCAATGTAAAAGTGCTTCGCCAGGCCGAGTATTACGAGGAGCAATCAACCCGAATGACAACCCTCATTACCACGTTGGGTGTTTTGGTCGCCTCGCTCATGGCGGTGGGGGCGATCTTTGGGGCGCTGAACACCATGTACAACTCGGTCTCGACGCGCACACGCGAGATAGCGACGTTGCGGGCGCTGGGCTTTGGCAGCGGCGCGGTCATCGTTTCCGTAATGATCGAGTCGCTGCTGCTGGCGCTTGCTGGCGGGGTGTTTGGGGCAGCAATCGCTTACCTGGCTTTCAACGGATTTCATACGGCCACCGTGAACTGGCAGAGCTTCAGCCAGGTCACCTTCGCATTTGCTGTCACACCGCAATTGCTCCTCCAGGGAATTATTTGGGCCGCAGTCATTGGTCTGCTCGGGGGACTTTTACCGGCCTTGCGCGCCGCCCGCCTGCCCATCGCCTCCGCGTTGCGTGAACTTTAAGCGCGCTCCACTGCTCTTCAACCCGCCATTATGAGCATGGACGAAACCGAGAGCGCCGCGCGTTAATATTCCGGCTGCTCCAGGACGTTTATTTTCCCGCCAGTGCCTTGTTCACCGCCTCGTCGAGACTCGGGCCGCGGAGGTCTTTGCCGATGATCTTGCCTTCACCGTCGAGCAGGTAGGTTGCGGGAATGCTATTGACGCCGTACTTGACGGCTAGCTCGTTTTCCCAACCTTTGCCATCGAAAAACTGCTGCCAGGTTATATTCTTGTCCGCGATGAAGCTCTTAAGCTTGGTTTTGTCCTGGTCCAGGCTGATGCCGATAATCTCAAAACCCTTGCCGTGATAATTCTGGTAAGTTTTGAGCACATTGGGGAGTTCACCAACGCAAGGCCCGCACCAAGTTGCCCAAAAATCGATGAGCACCACCTTGCCTTTGTAGTTGGCCACTGAGAGCGGCTTGCCAGCGAGGTCTTTCTCCTCGAAATCGGGGAATTTTGAGCCCTCGACGAGCGCCTTGCGGGTCTGCTCAGCCTGCGCCTGCTGTTTGAGCATCCGGGCCGGAGCGGTCCGGGGGAAATCCCGCTGGAGTTGCGCATCGAGAGCCTCGGCTTTGTCAGACTCATGGAAAACTTCCTCATACAGCGTGGCCTTCATGAACAGGATTCTTGCCACATCATCGGTCTTCTCGTCTTTGTGCTTGGCCAGCAGCGCGTCGAATTCTTTGAGTTCATTAGCCAAATCGGCTTCCGTCACGTTCTCTGCCTTGGAATCCCTGAGTTTCGCCTGGATTTTAAAGACCAGCGCCTTCAGTTCGGTCTCCGCAGTCTGATTGGTAGTTCCCTGGGCGAGGCCGGAAAGGCCGGTGATTAGAATCAAAATCAACACAAGAGCGGTCAGCGGCCTGGTTTTCATAAATTTGAAGGGTAACAACGAATACTCAGCCATGCCAGAAAGTGAGCGACAAAGCGGCCATGGCCGAAACTTCGTCCGAGGCTTGCCTTAAGCCGTCGATGATCTTTCAGGTTCACCGCGCGTTCCTGAGCTACATTTGCCATTACCTGAGGATGCCAGCGCTCACGCGCTCTGGCAAGTGCGCGATAATCCGCACTGCTTCGCCACTCAGCCGCCCCATTTGGCGGTAAGCGCGCGCGGCGCCATTCTCTCTGCCCGCCTGCGGGGAGAGGACGGAGATTTGCCGCCAGAGAACTCAAAGTACGCAAAGCGAAAAACTTAAATCTTTTCGTTCTTTGCGTTCTTTTGCGGCTGATCGCTCCTGTTGAGGGTTTAATCACGAACGCATGAGAAAGGGGATGGAATTCACAGGAAACAAATAGTCAGTTGCGTGATTTTCACGCAAAATGCGTGAGAATCACGCGTCCGCTGCACGCTCCCAAACCCCATTCTTGCGGTTTCCTGGGGTTTTTCAAAGCTCTTCAGGGCTGGCATCGTCAATGCTAAGCTGTTTTTGAGCTTAACTACTCTGGAAACGAAGGGAAGGCTATGACAACCTGCTTTTCAATTGTCCGCGTGTGGTCTTTGGTTCTGGTGCTCGGATATTTCCCGGGCCGCGCAGGCGCGCAGAATTTCCAACTCATCACCGCTACCAACCCCGGCCAAGGCGCGGCTTCGGGTGGCGGTGGTGATTCGTGGGCGCCGATCATCAGCCCGGACGGGCGATTTGTATTGTTCGCCAGCGCGGCTAATAACCTCATCAAGGCGAGTAACAACGCGGCCATCCCGGCCATTTTCCCGGCGGTGCTGAATGTTTATCTACGCGACCGGCAGAACAACACCACCGAGCTGGTGAGTGTCAATCTGACAGGCGTTGCCGGCGGCAATGGGGATTCAATTCCGGCGGACTTATCGACCAATGGCCGCTACGCGGTTTTCGCGAGCAGCGCGAGCGATTTGGTCCTGGGCGATACAAACAATGCCACCGACGTTTTTGTGCGCGACCTTGTCAACGGCACGACGACCCTTGTCAGCGCCGGCACTAACGGAATAGCAGGAAACGGCCCCTCCCGCAGCCCGGCGATGACACCGGACGGGCGCTACGTGGCGTTCGTCAGCGAGGCCAATGACCTCGTGCCCGGCGATAGCAACCAAATTGCCGATGTTTTCGTGCGTGATCTGCAGGCCGGCACGACCGTGCTGGCCAGTGTGGGCGCCGCATCTACCAACACCGCCTATCCAACCTTCAACGGCAGTTCGGATGCCCCCTCCATTACGCCCGATGGCCGGTTTGTTGCCTTTTTCAGCACGGCGACCAACCTGGTGCAGGGCGCGCCGCCAGGCGGTGATGTTTATCTTCGCGACCTGGCCGGCGGTGTCACCACATGGGTCAGCAGCTACGCGCGAACTGCCCTGAACACAAATAACGCCATCTCTTTCAACCCGTCGCTGAGCGCTGACGGCCAATTCGTCGCCTATGAAGCCAGCGGCGGGGCATCCGCCGTGGGGACGATTCTGCGTTACAGCATGGCCACAGGTTTGACGGATGTCGTGCATACTAATGGCGCTGTCCTCACAGCCGCATACGAGGATATCCAGAGCCTCGAGATGACTCCCGACGGGCGGTTCATCGCGTTCATTGCCAATACGAATGCCGCCCCGACCACGTGTGTCCTCCTTTGGGATGCCAATAGCGGCACGGCATCGCTGGTCAGTGGCGATACAAATGGCCAGGTCCCCCTCGGCTCGACTTGTGACTGGCCCAGCATCACACCCGACGGGCGGTTTGTCACCTTTCTCAGCAGCGCGTCGAATCTGACCAGCAATCTGGTCAGTGGAGATTACCACCTCTATGTGCGCGATACGCGATCGGGGACCATGACGATGTTGGATGCCGATAATAATGGCGTCGGCTCACTCACCAGTCCAGGCGCCATTCCTCGGATAACACCCGATGGACACTTCGCCGCTTTCGATTGCGGTGACGGAAGCCTGGTAGCCAATGACCGCAACCGCGCCTCGGATGCCTTTGTGCGCGACCTGACCAGCGGCGCAGTCCAAATGATTTCGACCCATGACCCCACGTTGCCCTCTGCCAGCCCGAACGGCCTGAGCAGCATCGCATCCACATCGATGAGCGCTGATGGCCGCTACGTCGTCTTTGTTAGCGACGCCGATAACCTCACGCCCAATGATACCAATGGCTGCCAGGATGTGTTCGTGCGCGATTTGGCCGCCGGCACAACCGTCCTGGTCAGCGCCAATACTAACGGATTTAGCGCTGACGCCATTTCGAGTGCCCCGGTCATTAGCCCCGATGGCCGCTTCGTGGCCTTCACCAGCAGCGCCGACGATCTCGTAGCGGGCGACACCAACAACGCGCGGGATGTCTTTGTACGCGACTTGCAGACCGGGATCACGACACTCGCGAGCGTCAACAGCACCGGCACAGGCCCTGGAAGCAAAGACTCCTATTCTCCAATCATGAGTGCAGGTGGCCGATATGTGGTTTTCCGGAGCGTGGCCACGAATCTGGCTCCGGTTTATTCGTCTTCAATGGAGAACCTGTTTGTGCGGGATATTCAAGCGGGCGTGACCTACGCCCTTACCACGCAGGGACAATCCGGGGTTGCGGTGATGACCCCCGATGGCCATTACATCGGCTTGGGCGAATACGCACTAAACACTTCTTACTTCTATCTCTGGAATTCGCAGGCTGCCTCTTTTGTTTATACCAATACTCTTGGAGGTCTGTTTATTAATGGCGTCGCCATCACACCGGATGGATGCCGCTCAGCCATTGCTGCATACCCGGGGTATGGTGGCAATGCGGGCTTATACATGCTGAATATGGCAGCTAATACCAGCCGGCTGCTGGCGCCGGGCGCCACGAATTACTCGGACTTGCATTTTAGTGGGAACGGATTATGGCTGGCCTGCTCACAAAAACGGTACGCTGGCGGTACAAATCAGGTGTACCTCTATGATCTCCAAAACGGAGGCGCCACCTTGGTGAGCCATAGCTTCGATGGTGTTGCAGGACCCAATGCCGCTTCCGACTCGCCTGCCATCAGCGCCGATGGCCGCTTCATCGCCTATCGGAGCGGCGCAAGCAACCTCGTTCCCGGCGATACAAACGGTATGCCGGATATCTTTGTTTATGATCGGCAAACGGGCGCCAACTCGCTATTAAGCGGCGATCAGTTCGGCGGCTTCAGCGCCAATAACCGCTCCCTCTCGCCCGTCTTCAGTGGCGACGGCGATACGCTGGTGTTCGAGAGTTGGGCTTCGGACCTGGTTTCAAACGATTTCAACCAGACCAGCGATCTGTTTGCCTACACGTTTCTCAATTTAACTCTTGTGCCGGCCCTGACCTCCGCCCAGGGGTCCTGGCTCACTTGGCCCTGGGTCTCCGGCAAAAACTACCGCGTCGAATTCAAAGATGACTTGGGCGCGGCGAGTTGGCAGGAACTTGGCGGAAGTTCGACGAACCAGGGGAATAAGGCGTGGCTCCAGGACCCGGCTCCCGCCGCCGGCCAGCGGTTTTATCACGTTGGTACTTACTGAAAACGAGACCCGGAATAAATGTAATGGAGCAATTTAATTTGAATCTTACTATGAAACTCGAAAAGTCCCTTTCTTCGGCTCGAATCGACCATCGCTCGGCCAAGGCCCTGCGCCGTTGGGCTAGAAACGCGAAATACGACGCCGGCTTTAGTGGCGTTGCAGAGGGATTTACCATCATTGAGGTCTTGGTCATCGTTGGAGTGCTGGCATTCAGCGCTTGCTTGCTGGCGCCCGCTCTGGCGAGGACCAAAACCAACGGGTTGGCCATTCACTGTTTGAATAACACTCGCCAGCTCATCAGAGCCTGGCAAATGTACACCGAAGATAACCATGGGAAAATTGCTGTGAACTACCATGGCGGCGATGCCATGAACGGCAATTACCCTGCAGCTTTGGGGCCGGGTTGGGCCGCAGGCTGGCTGGACTGGACAATCTCACCTGATAACACAAACGTCGCTTTCGTTGCAGACGCGCGCTATGCGACCTTGGCTCCGTATGTGCACCGCGACCCCACGGTTTTCAAATGTCCTGCCGATAAATACTTGTCCGAGGTCCAGAAAGTTCGGGGATGGACCCAGCGCGTTCGGAGTTATTCGGCAAGCATCGGCATTGGCGCCGGCAATGCGCAAGCCGGCCCCTGGGATTATATCTACAGGCAAACCACGAACACCGACAGCCTTCTGTTCCCTGGCCCTGCTGAAACTTTTGTGTTTCTGGACGAGCACCCGGATAGCATGAACGATCCCGGCTTTTTCAGCCCACAAAGCGCGCAATGGATTGAGGCCCCGGCGACGTTCCACGATGGAGCCGCAGCGGTCGCATTCGCAGATGGCCATTTGGAACTGCACAAGTGGACGGGATCGCTGGCGAGCGGGCGAGCAACACAGGTGTACGCGATTGATGGACAGTATCTTTCTGGCGTACCACCCGCACCGGGAGACCCCGATATGCATTGGGTGTCCTATCACACCTCCCGGGTCTCCACCAATTCATACTGAAGCCAAGGGATTCTCCCACTCTTTGCGTTCTATGTGCTCTCTTGCGGCTGATGGTGAACGTTCCAGGTTTGTCTTCGCCTCGGAGGCTTCTCGCTGCAGGTCACTCACCCAGCAGCCGCCTGGCCCAGTCTGCATAAGGGTCGCTGGCCCGGCGAATTCTTCACTTGCCTCTCGAGAGGCGGTGACTACCCGGCGTCCATCCAGGCTGAAACGCGCGGACATGATTTTCTCGGAGTGTTTGATTGGCTCGGGAGAGATTGGGGAATCAGAAAGGGTCCAAATCGTGGCGGTATTCTCGGGACAAATCGTGTGTACGCGCTGCCCGTTAGGGCTAAAGCTGGCAAAGCACACACGACACACCCGGGGATCAGTGTGAAGGTAACTGCCTAAAGCCTATCATTCCCGTTTGACAGCAGTGGGCGGCACCATGGCGGCCGGCGGTCTGCGCCTAAGCAAGCCGCGGTAGGCGCCGCCTGCAATCAGGCCAAAAACGATATGCGTAAAGAGTACCGAGCCCTCGTTGCCTCTCCAGAGCGGCCAGGCGAATGTCACCACAAACACATTCACGATGTACAAGAACAGGCCGACTGCCCCGCCTGCCAGGATCGCCCGGCCCTGGCTTAGGGTGGAAACGGCCCATGAAACAATGAGACCGTAGATTATAGAAACGCCCAGATGAATGGCCCAGACCACCGGCAATGGCAATCCCACCCCTGGAGGCACTGGCCGCCCCATCGCCACCGCCGAGAAAAAGGTAATCGAGGCCCAAGGACTGCCTCGAGGGACCAATAGCAAGACCATGCCGGCAATAAAACCCGCCCCGAGCGCTGCCAGCACTTGAAAGCGCCCTCTGGCCTCGGGCACCCATTCCTGCCGAGGTTCGAACTGTTTAATCATCCTTTTGCGAAAATAAGAGCAAAATCCCACTGGTGCAATGGGCTCCAGTGCCCCTGGCTGCGCTTTAAGCCCGTTTCATGCCGTTCAGATTCAAAAGTAAGAAAAAAAGCCTCTTTCGTGCTTGCAAGGATTCCGGGAACGTGGCGTAGTTCTTTCCAAGCAGTCTTGTTTGGGCCGGTGGCGCGGGTGCAAGTGAACTCAATTTGCTACCTTTAAAAATTTGATTTTGGTAGGTGAGTAACGTAGTATATGGGCGAGTCTGTCTTCCAGTGAATTCGGTCTTCAAACGCCCTGGGTGGCCAAGCAAAACCGATGATTGCACTGCTTTGTGAATCGTTGTGGGCGAGGCGCTTGCGCGAATTATGAACTAAAAGGCAGTCTGCGAGTCTGATTATTTATGCTGAACAGAAAAGAGAGCAAGTTGGCCAATGGAGTGGACCGCAGTCGGGGCGGGCAGCGGGAACCCACTGCAACTGGCAACCGCCCCCGGCGCCGCTTTATAATTTCATCCAAAGCGCCTGTGCATTCGGCACATCCGGAACAGGGCCGGGAACCGCAAAATGGCGCCAACAAAACCCACGGGGTCTCCAATCTCAAGGCCGCTGCGGCTTCGGGCGCACCAGCCGCTGGGGCAACTCCCGGGGCGCCCCTGGACCTGGCAGAGACCATTAAGACCCTCCTGCACTTGGCGCATGAAAACGGGCATGTCACCTACGACGACATAAATGATGTTCTGCCTGAGGGGCTGTCGCCCGAGGACTTGGACGAACTCTACACCAAGCTGCGAAACCTGGATGTCGAGATAGTGGATCACGCCGAAGTCGAGCGCGCCAAACCGGCCGAACCCGAAGAAGAAGAGGATTCCCGGCTCGAGGTCTTGGATGACCCTGTCCGGATGTACATGAACCAGATGGGCAAGGTCCCCCTGTTGACGCGCGAACAGGAGGTGGACATCTGCAAACGGATTGAAGAAGCCGAATCGGAAATGAAACGGCTGGTCTATGGCCTGGGTTTTACCGCCAAAGAACATATCGCGATTGCCGAGAAGCTCCTTTCCGAGCCGCCCAAGGAACGCTTCGACCGCGTTGTGGTGGACAAGAAAGTGGCCAACCGCGAGCGGCATCTTAAAGACCTGCGCAACCTGATTAAGAAGGTCCGCGCCATGGATGCCGACGTGGACGGGCATTATCTCGAATGGCAAAAGGCGGGCCCCAAGAATCGCGAGAAGATATTTGCCGCATTCCGCAAATTGGACAAGAAGCTCCAGGACACCTTCCCGAAGTTTTTCTACAAGCAAAAGGTCCTGGAAGACATGATTGTTGTGGCCGGCAACGTCCACGAGAAGTTCCAGGCCAGTTTGCGGCGCATCCAGGAGCTGGAAAGCCACCGGAAATCGGGTGAACAGCAGGCAGCCCTTCAGGGCGAACACAGCAAGAGCCAGGCGCTCGAACTGTTCGTGCGCATGCCCCGCGAGGAATTCTACAAAGTGTTCGGCCTGCTCAAACGCGCCGCCGACCGCGCCCACCAGGCCAAGACGCACATGGCCGAGGCCAACCTGCGCCTGGTCGTCTCGGTTGCCAAGAAATACACCAACCGCGGCCAGTCTTTCCTGGACCTCATCCAGGAAGGCAACATTGGCTTGATGAAAGGCGTCGAGAAATTCGAATATCGCCGAGGCTACAAATTCTCCACATACGCCATTTGGTGGATTCGCCAGGCCATTACGCGGTCGATTGCCGACCAGGCCCGCACTATCCGCATTCCGGTGCACATGATTGAAATCATGAACAAGCTCTGGCGCGCGCAAAAGCAGCTCACCCAGGAATTGGGCCGGGAACCGACTCCCGAGGAAATCGCTGATGAGATGCACATGCCTGTTGTCCGCATCAACTCACTGCTCAAGATGGCCCAGCAGCCCATTTCGTTGCATGCGCCCGTCGGCGACGACGGCGATGTGAGCGTGGGGGATTTTATCGAAGATAAAAGCGCGGAGAACCCCTCAGACGTCACCAGCTACAGCCTGCTCAAGGAAAAGCTGGGCGATGTGTTGACCAGCCTCACGGAGCGCGAGCGGAAGATTCTTGAAATGCGTTTCGGCCTCGTTGATGGTTACGAACGCACCTTGGAAGAAATCGGGAAGATGTATAACGTAACCCGCGAGCGGATTCGCCAAATCGAGGCCAAGGCCTTGCGTAAGTTGCGCCATCCCACCCGCGTTCGCCACCTGCAAGGGTTCCTCGATACCGAAGAGGAAGCGGCTTAGGTGGGTTGAAATGCGGCGCGCCCGTCCTCGGGCCCTTTGTCCTCGATCTTTCGCGCTTTCGAGAACGAGGATGACCACGAGGACGAATAGCGGCGATTCTTTTTTAGAATTGGCTTTTGTGAATTGCCTTGGCCGCTGCGCACTCTGGCGCCTGCTGCGCCCAGGACGGGGCGCACTCCTGAAAAATGACTTCAACGACGGACAATCTCATTCGCCCTGAGGGAGGCTCTTTTCCAGGCAGGTATGCGGGCGGGCCTTCGGTTCTGTCACTCGTTGTTTCTCTCCTCTTAATCGCCGGGAGCGCGCAGGCGGGCGATCTTACTCTTTGGTATCGCCAACCCGCCAAAGTACCCATGAGTGAGGCGCTGGCCATCGGCAATGGGCGGTTGGGGGCCTTGGTCCTGGGGCATCCGGAAAAGGAACGCCTTATCCTCAACGAAGACAGCCTCTGGACCGGTGGTGAGAACCCGACGGGCAATTACGATACCATGGGCGCCTATCAGGTTCTCGGCAATGTGCTCATCAGCCTTCCTGCTCAACGCTCTGCGACTCACTACAGACGTGATTTGGACCTCAACGAGGCGCTGTCGCACGTCAGCTATCAGGCTGGCGATGTGAATTATCGGCGTGAGTTCTTTTGCAGTCACCCTGCAGGGGTGCTCGTCGCCCGATTCACGGCTGACAAACCAGCCGCTTACACCGGCTTCGTAGGACTCGAGGATGCTCACGGCGCCTCGATTTTGATCAATGGCAACCGGATGTCGGCGGCAGGCCGGTTGAGCAACGGGCTCAAATACGAATGGCAAGCGCTGCTCCAACCCGATGGGGGCGCATTGGAAACTAACGGCGCCACACTGGCATTTCGAAACTGCACCAGCCTAACGCTCCTGATTGGCGCCGGAACAGATTACGCCATGGATTACTCCCGGCATTATCGGGGCGAAGACCCGCACCCGCGTGTTTGGGCCCAATTAGACGCGGCTTCACAAAAGCCGTATGAACTGCTCAGAGAGGAGCACGTCAAGGATTTCCAAGCGCTGTTTAATCGCGTGAAATTGGATGTGGGGACCTCCTCCGAACCTCAGCGTATGCTGCCGACAGACCAGCGTAAACGTCAGGCCTCCCAAGCCCTCGATCCCCAACTGGAACAGCTCCTTTTTCAATATGGCCGCTACCTGCTCATCTCCTGTTCGCGTCCGGGCGGCCTGCCCGCCAATCTCCAGGGACTTTGGAACGATTCAAACGACCCGCCATGGCACTGCGATTACCACGCCAATATCAATATTCAAATGAATTACTGGCCCGCCGAAACGGCGAACCTGCCCGAATGTCATTTGCCGTTCTTTGATTTGGTCAACAGCCAATTGCCTGCCTGGCGCCAAGCGACCGCCGCTTCTGGCGAGTTGAAAACACCCGCAGGGGCAATGACCACGCGCGGCTTCGCCCTGCGAACCTCCCACAATATTATGGGCGGTATGGGTTGGAAGTGGGACAAGACTGCCAACGCATGGTACTGCCAGCATTTCTGGGAACATTATGCCTTTGGTCAGGACAAGCAGTTTCTGCGCGCGGTCGCTTATCCGGTCCTAAAGGAAACGTGCCAATTTTGGGAGGATCACTTAAAGCGATTGCCCGATGGCCGGCTTGTGGTTCCCCACGCCTGGTCGCCCGAGCATGGCCCGGATGAAGATGGCGTCAGTTACAGCCAGGAAATCGTCTGGGACCTGTTCCATCATTGCGTTCAGGCCTGCGATGCGCTGGAGGTGGACAAGGCATATCGGGATAAAATCGCCACCTTGCGTGACGAATTGGCTACTCCGGGCATTGGGAACTGGGGCCAATTGCTCGAATGGATGACGGAAAAAAAGGGAACGAACGCAGTTCCGGGCAGCCCGGAACTCGACACCCCCCGCGACCATCACCGGCACACCTCGCATCTATTCGCCATCTTTCCTGGTTCCCAGTTCGATACGGTCCATACCCCCGCCCTGGCCGCGGCAGCTAAGGTTTCCCTGGACGCCCGCGGCACGGCCCCGGGCAGCGACGTGCGCGAATGGTCTTTGGCCTGGCGCACCGCACTCTACGCGCGGTTGCACGATGGCCACAGCGCCCATCGCATGTTGCAACTGCTCTTCTCAGACCGGCACACGAGCCCAAATCTTTTTGGATTCCACCCGCCCGTGCAATTGGATGGCAACTTCGGCATCACCGCCGGCATTTGCGAGATGCTGCTCCAAAGCCAGGGGGGCGAACTGAACTTGCTGCCCGCCCTTCCTTCCGAATGGCCCAATGGTTCGGTCACAGGTCTTCGCGCGCGCGGAGGGTTTGACGTTGATCTTGCCTGGAACAACGGCCTGTTGACTTCCGCCCGGATTCACAGCCTGAACGGCAGCCCGTGCAGGGTGCGATACGGCGCCAGAGTAGTCGATGTGCAAATCTCAGCCGGTCAAAGCCAGGAGCTGGGTCCTTCGCTCTAAGATTGTCCCCTCTTCATCCCTCATCCTTCATCCTTCATCCTTCATTTCCCGGTGCTTCATCACTCCCGGCTCGATTTTTCTGGGGAAAAGTGCTCTGCTTTCAGTCAGCAATGAGAATCGAAAAGCGTGCCCGTGGGGGCCCTGAGAGAGGCGTCCGATTTGAGCTCACCAGATAGAAAGCTGGCAGACGCGCCGCGCCTGTTCCGGCGGCGCCGGTTGGTCCTGACCGGATTAGTTGTCTGGACAGGTTTTGTGGTGCTGGCCCTGTGGTGGCTCCTGCGAACCAACGCGGGACCTTCGGTCTGGATTGTCGATCAAAGAGACTCGCTGCAGCCTGCCACGGCTCAACGGGTCCAGGCATTTTTTAAGGCGGACCTGGGTTTACAGCGGATTTACTGCTGGCTTTTATTTGGCCCTTATGCCGCGCTCGCAGCCTTCTACTTTCCTCTCGAACGCGGCCACCTTCGGCTGAATTTGCCGCTGAACCTGGCGGCATGCGCAGGCTTTCTTGCCGCATGCCACGTCCTCAACGCATGGATAAGCATGAAAGGTGCAAACGTTGTGATTGTCACCTCACGCAACTCAGGCCCCCTGGGCGGCACCAACAACATTCCAATGGTGGGGATAGCCGGAAGAGAGTCTGGAAGCGGGCCACTGGAAAAGGTGGAAACCCGGCGGTTATTCCTGTCCGATTCCAATGGGGCTTTCGACGGTATCACCGTGCAAGGACTTCAAGGCGCCAAGGAACCGGGCCTGACGAAATTGTTTCGCCAACTGCCTCCCGGAATTAAACCGCCTTTGGTTCCCCCGGGCCTGATTAATGCGAGCCTCATCTCCGGTGCGCTGGACCTGCTGGCCTACGGGGCGCTCCTGGGGTTGGCGCACTCGGTCCATTTTTACCGCCGGTTCCGCGACCGCGAGCGCCGAGCCCTCTTCCTCGAATCGCACTTTGCCAGCGCCCGCCTCAATGCCTTGCGAGCGCAATTGCAGCCGCATTTTCTCTTCAACAGCTTAAATGCCATCGCCACGTTGCTCCGGCGCGACCCGCGCCTGGCGGAGGCGACACTCCTGTCTCTCAGCGATCTGCTGCGCCTGGCCCTCAGCCAGTCCGAAAGGCAGGAGATTTCTCTTCGCGAAGAGATGAATTTTGTGCAGCGTTATCTTGAAATCCAGCAAACCCGCTTTGGAGACCGGTTGCGAGTCGAGCAGGACATTGAGCCCGCGGCGCTGGATTGCCTGGTGCCGGCGCTGCTGCTGCAGCCCTTGGTCGAAAATGCCATCCGCCACGGCATCGAGCCCTCGGAGAAATCCGGGCTGGTGCGGCTGACAGCCCAGCGGCGAACTTCGAGCCTGGTCTTAACCGTGGAAGACGACGGAGTGGGGCTGAGCGGCAGCGGGCTTGGCTCACACGCAGCGAAACCGGCAGGCCCTCAGCTTAACACCAACGGCCTGGCAGGGGGCAACGGAATCGGCTTGGCGAACCTGCGGGCTCGTCTTGAGACGCTCTATGGCAAAGGGCAGGCGCTCGAACTGGCTCCTCGTTCTGAAGGAGGACTCACTGTGCGCATCGTAGTCCCCCTTCGGCTGGTGAGTTCGTGTGAAACTCGGGCCAGTGTGAATCCGCCATGAACGTGCGCGCCATCATTGCCGATGATGAACCGCTGGCGCGCGAGCGGGTCCGCTCGCTCCTTGCCGGCGAACCGGACATCGAGGTGCTTGCGGAATGCGCCAACGGCGCCCAGACCTTGAAAGCCGTTCAGCAGCATCGGCCTGACCTGCTTTTTTTGGATGTGCAAATGCCGCGGCTCAACGGATTCGAAGTCATCGAGGCCCTTGAGCCCGAACAGGCGCCGGTGGTAATTTTCACAACCGCCCATGACGAGCACGCCATCCGGGCCTTTGAAGTCAATGCCCTGGATTATTTGCTCAAACCGTTTACGGAGGCGCGTTTCAAATTGGCCGTGCAGCGCGCCCGGGAGCAGTTGGCAAAAGGGGCCGAACAACTCCGGCCCTCTCAGCAATTGGCGGCGCTGCTAACCCACGTCCATGCGGCCACTCCCGGCGGAGGCCGTATCCTGGTCCGAACGCCCGAGCGCATCCTGTTTCTCAAGCCCGAAGAAATCGACCATGTCGAGGCCGCCGGCAATTACGTCCTGCTGCATGCGGGCAAGGAGCGGCACATTGTGCGGGAGACCACCGCCGCCATGGAGGCCCGGCTTGCTCCAGCCGGCTTCATGCGCATCAGCCGGTCGATTATTGTCAACCTGAGCCGGATTCGCGAGGTCCAGCCGCTCGGCCCGGGCCAATACTCGGTGCTGCTCAAAACCGGAGCGCGCCTGGACATGACGTGCAGCTTGGGTGAATTGCAGGCTCGCCTCGCCTCGGTGTGAAGGAGCCTTAATGAGAATCGGGATCCGAATCCTCTTGACCTTTAGGAGCCGCAGTTTCTCAGCGCACTTTGCCGGTCCGCCAGATAGCTGTTAGCCCCCCCAGACCGCAAAGCAAAAGCGCGGTTACGGCCAGCGCGCCGCTATAGGTATATTGGGGCAGAAATTGCAAGGCGGCGGCGCCCACCGCCGGGCCGGCGAAGTTGCCCAGCCCAATGACCGCTTCATGAATCCCGCCGTGCTCGCCTTTGGTATCGCTGCTGTCCATCGAATAGAACAAGGACGAGTAATAGATGAGCCCGACCGCAATGCCAAAGAGGAGCTGGGCCGAAATCAGAACCACCAGGTTTGGGGCCAGCAGGATGGTGCTGAAGCTGCCGATGAGCCCCACATAAGCGGCCAGCAACCAGCGAAACCGGTAATGCCAGGCGTCCCAAAGCCATAACACAACGAAGGCCCCGACCCGCGAGAAGCACCACACCGAACAACAGAACCCGGCTGTCATCGTCGTCAAATCGAGCCGGCGGGCCACACCGGGAATGACGGCGATTAAAGTATTGATGCCGATGTAGGCAAATGGATTCGCAAGCCAGGCCATTCGCAGAAACGTTTTCGCCTTTGATGTCGTAAGCCCGCGCGGAACCTGCCGCACGGCTTTCTCTGGCTCCAAGTTGCCCGCCAAACTCGCCCATAAAGGAGGCGGAGCAGGAATCTCGCCGGCCATCGGCGCCGAAAGCAAAGCGCCTCGGGACGTGTCCGGAATACGCCGTGTCCCGGCGTTTTGGGCCGGCGGGTTGCTGGCATCCTCGAAGAGGGCAGGAAGGCGGGGCGCTCCAGGGGCTTCGCCTCGTTCGCGTGCGGCTTTGCTCGCTTGTGAAAACTTCGGGCTAGGGCGAGCTTCTGATTCAAGCCAGAGTGTCAGCCCCAGTTGAATCAGTTGGGCGCCAATCGGAACATAAAACAGGCTGTGCAGGCCGAGCTCTTCCAGCATGGCCCCTCCGCTAAAGTTGGCCACAGCAGCCGTGGCGGCCCAAACCACATTATAGATGCCTACCATGTGCTGCAGACCCGCCCTCGGCTCACCCTCGCTGATAAGGGCTTCGAGCGTTGGCCAGGTAAAGGACATCCCCAGGACCGTCAAGACCATTGTGACGATATGGCCGCCGGCCAGGCGCATTTGGCTCCCAATAGCCAATGCGCCGATCATGATCGCAAAGCCCAACTTCAGCGCGTTAAAATAGCCGTAGCGCTGGGCGAATTTCCCCGCCCACCACGCAAACAGGGCGTAACTGGCCCCGTTCAGCGCCGCCAGCATCAGGTTGGTTTTGTTGCCAAAACCATAAACCTTCTGCATGAAAAAGTACAGGTAATAGAAGTAATAAACCGTCGCGAAGGAGTTTAACGCTTCGAGAGCGAAGTAACCTGTTTTTAGCCGGCGCGAAAACATTAGGGTCCTGTTTTACGGTGAGATTGCGGCGCCTCGATGGTCCTCATCCTCCTGGCGGCAACTCAAAATCCGAGGACGAGATGGAAGGCGAGGACGATTAGAAGAGGCTTATTCAGTAATCATACAACCCGCTGTCGTGGGTATAAGCGCCTCCGCCTGGACCGCCTTTTTCGCCTCCCATGAGATCGCCCAGCACATCGCCCATATCTTCTTCGATCTTTTCCGGGTCTTCCCCGGCTTCGAGCCGTTTGATGGCAACGTCCAGTTCCTTGGGCACCGTGCCTGGAGGCATCAGGTCTTTCATCTTGCGCATCATGTGGGCCATGTGGCGCGGATTATTCTCATCGACATGCTCCATATCGCGTTCGAGTTCCATCATCGCCCGCTCGACGCGCGGGTCATCAAAATCCGGCATCGGCGGTTCATCACCGGCTGCGTCGCTTTTCGCCGCCGGCTCCTTCAGCCGCCGTGACATGGCAAACCGGCTCATCTGTTTGGTCATCTTCTTGTTGCCGCACTTGGGACAGACAGGCAACCGGTCTGGATCGACCCGCTTGGACAGGAAATTGAAAATCACCCGGCACTTCGGGCAGGCATATTCATAGATTGGCATAGTAAAAAAACCCGGTGACAAGTTAGCCGAAATTGGCCCGGTCGGAAAGTGTGAAAGGTGAGTGCGGTCACTGCGTTTTGACCACCGAATTTTCGATTTGGCCCCTCGTGAGGCCTTCGCACGAGCAATATCAAATTGCGGTATCAAATTGTCCTCGCAATCCGGCTTACATCGTAAGCTGCTGATTAATAACGACCGGAAGGGTGGCTGAGTGGTTAAAGGCACCTGACTCGAAATTGTAAAACGCATTTTTGGCCAGTTTTAGCTACGTTTTGCAATCGCTGATTCGCCTTGGATTTACTGGGGTCTTCTCACTTTTTCCTCTGATTGGCGTTAGCCATTTTTGGCTGCGAAAACGGCATATAGTATAGAAGAGCAGTATACCCGACGATTGTTCCTCAATCTGACATGGCGCTCGCTTTAAAATCCGAGTTCCAGTTCCGCCGTCTATTGCTGCCGTGAACTTGCGGCAGCGCCGGCCGTCAATTTGTCGAATGCACGCGCCACCAGCGTGCGCCGGCGGACGGAGGGAATGCGCTGGATCATCCGCCGCGCTGACTTGACGTTGAACCTCGACGGCAGCTCGAGTTCGGGCAGGGCGCGGAACAAATTGGAGCGGGCCGGTCTCAGATACAGATAATCCAGGAGCGCCTTTTCGGGAGTAGCCATCGCCACACCCGCTGTCTCCGTAACCTCGAAGCCGAAAAAGAACTCCGGCTGGAGATGATGGATGGAGACCGTTCCCAGCGGAGTCCGGAACACCCGGGTGCGTCCCACCGAGACGGCGTAGATAACGTTGGGAATCTGGGAGATGATACCATGAAAATACAGGGCGCTCTGGAGGGACACATAGCTGGGGAAGGGGGCGGTGAGATGGCTTGCCAAGGCGAGCGGCTCCAGTTTACCCGCAACCGCCCATACCCCATGGCGCAGACGCAGCAGGTGGCCGGCCCTTGCCAACCGCGCGAGCAGCCGGCTGACCGCGCTGTTGGAACGGCCTAAATACGCCGCGGCGTCAGCGGTGCGGAACACGTTCGACCCCATCTGTAGAATCCGGGCGTGTGTTTCGATCAAGCTCATGACCCAGTGCCTCCCAACGCCTCGGCTACCGTCAATTGGATGGTCTCCCAAACCGACTCGGAGTCGTATTGTTCCCGATGGCTCACGGACAGATACGCCAAAACCTGGCTTTTGAATGTCGCGAAAGTGACGGCCATCGCATTCTCCTGCGCCTTTTGGCAGTATCGCTGCAAGTTCGCAGGAAGCTCTGTCTTCACGCCTGAGTTGATCAACCAGTAAAGATCGAACACGTCCCGCGCTTGCGTCAGCGGGCGCTGCGCCAACGCTCCAACTTTTTGCTGGTAGGCGATCCCCATCGGATAGTGGCTGGCCATGATCGGTGCGAGGCGGTAGGCACGGTTTAGCTCGGGATCGACCGGCTCGAACCGCGGTTCGCCCGGCATACCACGCCGGGAGAACTCGAGCTTCGTCGGCAGCAGCGCGGACGAGCCGTCAGCGCGCAAACTCAGCTTCCAGCGTTGGGTCGTGTCGGTCTGCTTCGGCTCGGTCCAGTGAATGACCGAAAGCCCGTTCGCTCTCAGAATCTGGCCGAAAGGTTTCGAATCCAGAATCAGCCGGACCCGCTCCTGCAGGACATCGGGCGGCACCGTCTGCGCGTCCAAGTCCATGTCTTCCGAATAGCGAATGCTTTTTAAGAAGAAACGCAAATTGCATCCGCCTTTAAGTGCGAAGTGGCGCTTATCCAGTCTTCTCCCAAGCTGATCGAGAAGCAGCAAGTGGAAAAGCTCGACATAATGCACTGGCCCGAACGCGTTCATATGATGTCTATAAATACGCGATATTTACACCAGTGTCAATATCGCGTATTATAAGAAAAAGGGCGCGGCGCGCGGGACCTGGCCCTCCCTTGAGTGCTCGAATCAACTTGCCGGTGCGGCGAATTTGGGCATTTTATCTTGCGCTGCATTGGCCGGAAGGGTGGCTGAGTGGTTAAAGGCACCTGACTCGAAATCAGGCGTACGGGCAACCGTACCGTGGGTTCGAATCCCACCCCTTCCGCCA